>CAZBDL010000038.1:2669-13978 GCA_964490525.1 uncultured Victivallales bacterium
AGGGATGGTTTATGAATGAGAAAAAAGACAATGTCCTGTTGATCTGCTGCGACCAGTTGCGCGGGGACTTCCTCGGCTGCAACGGGCATCCCGTGACGATGACACCGCAGCTCGACAAGCTGGCGGCGCAGGGCATCAACTTCCGGTCGGCCTACTCGGAATGTCCGGTCTGCGTGCCTGCGCGGCGCACGATCATGACCGGGCTCGGGCCCTTCGGCATCCACATGAACTGCAACCGGGACGGCCAGCCTTTCCCGGAGGGGCCGAAGCTGGCGGAGCTGGTGACCGCCGCCGGCCACCAGAGTTTCGCCAGCGGCAAGATGCACACCTGCCCGCAGCGCAACCGCATGGGCTTCGAGGACATCCAGCTCAACGAGGAGGGGCGCCGCCAGGGCGACCTGCGCATCGACGACTACGAGGCCTGGCTCGCCGACCACGGCCACGCGCATCGCGCCTTCAGCCACGGCCTGGGCAACAACCAATACGGCATGCGCCTCAATCCGCTGCCCGAGGACCTGACCACCACCGCCTGGACGGCGGCCCGGGCGATGGAGTTCCTCGAGCGCCGCGACCCCACCCGCCCGTTCCTGCTCTATGTGTCCTTCGACAAGCCGCATCCCCCCATCGTCCCGACCGCCTCGGCCTATGAGCTGTACCGGGACGCCATCTTCCCCGCCCCTTCGATGGGCGAGTGGATGACGGACAAGCTGCCCACGCCGCTCCGCAAGAAGGCGCTGTGGGACGACACCGGGAACGTCCTCCGGCATCCGTTCGCCTACCAGCAGACCATGCGCGGATACGCCGCCATGGTCACCGAGATCGACAACGCCATCGGCAACCTCCTCGGGCAGTTGCGCGAGCGCGTCGGCCTCGACGACACCCACATCATCTTCATCGCCGACCATGGCGACCACCTCTTCGACCACCTGGCCATCGCCAAGTCCGACCTGTTCAAGGGGGCCGTCCACGTGCCGTTCATCGTCCGTCCGGCGCCACGCTGGATGCGGGAGCGCGGCATGGCGCCGGGGCGCATTGACACCACCACCCCGGCGGGGCTCGCCGACGTCATGCCCACGATCCTCGACCTGCTCGGCCTGGCCATCCCTGCCGGACTTGACGGCGCCAGCCTGGTTGGACGCTGCCTGGATGCCGACAGCGAGTTCCGCCGCTTCACCTTCGGGCACGTCAACAGCTACTATGGCGCCACCGACGGCCGCTTCCGCTACCAGTGGATCGCCGACGACGACCACGAGTTCCTCTTCGACACGCATGCCGACCCGGGCGAGCGGCATGACCTCAGCGGCGTGCCGGAGCATCAGGAGCGGCTCCGCGAATTCCGCAGCGCCGTTTCAGGGTGGATGGCCACCAACAACGCTCCGCATCTCAAGGACGGCAAGATGATGCCGAAAAAAGTTGCCATGAATGAAAAATCGGAGTCCGCCGTCAACCACTGGAACAACCGGGGAAGGCATTGATGCCGCCGTGCTTGCCGGATTCGTCGCCCCGGGCGGGGAGACGCGGTACGCCAATGCGGAGACGGGGGGAGCCGGAAACGTGGCCGGGGGCGTCCCGCCCCCGGCGGGTGAAGCTGGCAGCGGGACGCTGCTGGCCACGGCGAGGCATTCAGGAAGGGCAAACAGGGCCATGTTGAGCGTATGTGACTTGCGCTGCGGATCGTTGCGGGAGCCGCTGGGGATCGACGAGGTGCCGCTGGCCTCATCGACGGCCTATGTCTGGCAGGTCCGCGCCTGGGATGTGGACGGGCGACCATCGCCCTGGCGTTGCCCAGCGGCGACCATGCCTTGACCATCGGCAATGATGTGTGACGCGACACGCCACGGGTGAAATTCATCGGATGTGGCCGTATGTTGCGGAAGCATGCGGAATGGTCGCTCCGCCCTGATGCCGAGCAGGAACTCGGCCGTGCTGGACGACGGCTCCGCCTCGATTTCATGCTTGTCTCAGTGGCATTGGCATGGACAACCAACAGACGGAGGAGATCATGAAGGCACGGCGTTGGCTGAGGCCGCAGATGGGTTCGTGGATGCTCGGCTTGGCCATGCTCGTGGCGGCGGCGCATGGCGCGCCGGCGGCCGAGGGCCTTCGGGAGGGTCAGGCGACCGTCGCGGCGGATGTCGCCTTCACCCCCGAGCAGATGAAGTCGCGCTTCATTGGCGACTTCACCCGCTGGGCGAAGGCGGATCAGGGGACCTTGCCACAGCCGGACGCGGTGCTGGCGATCGGCAGCTCCAGCATGAGGATGTGGAAGACCATCGCCCAGGACCTCGCCCCCGCCAAGATCATCCACCGCGGCTTCGGCGGCTCGACCATGCGGGATGTCGTGACGATGCAGGACTTCTTCGGGCGCTACGGCTGCCGGAAGATCCTGATCTACCAGGGCGACAATGACCTGGTCGGCCAAGGCAAGCAGGCCGAGCGCGACTTCATCGCGCCGTTGACGTCGTTCATCGCCGGCATCCGGGAACGGCATCCGGAGACCGAGTTCTACCTGCTGTCCGTCAAGTTCAGCCCGTCGCGCATGCCGGCCAAGGCGAGCTACGCGCAGGCCAATGAGGCGATGCGGACGATGGCCGATGGCGACGACCGGATCCACTTCATCGACGTCAACACGCCGATGCTGGACGACCAGGGGAATCCCCGTGAGGAGCTGTTCCTCGCGGACCGCCTGCACATGAACGGGCAAGGGTATGCAATCTGGACCAAGGCGGTCCGCCAGGCATTGCTGGGCGAATGATCCATGTGGCGGCAAAGCCAAAGGAGAGGTGCCATGACGAGGAAGACCGGGGTGGCGGGGTGGTGGGCGGCGTTGGTCCTCGCGGCGACGGGGGCCTGGGCGGGAGCTCCGGCGGCGTTCCGGGTGACGACCGAGGTGGTGAACCCGAATCCGGGGGCCTTCACGGCGACCACCGGTCCCCTGCACATCCTGGTGGACTACAACTACGAGCCAATGGTCTGGCGCAGCCGCCGCTTCCAGGTGACCGAGGATGCCGTGGGCAAGGTCTTCGCCGATCAACTGAGCTGGTATGACAGCTACGCATCCGGCTACTGGGACGGCGCCGACCTGCGGGTTCTGCGCGTGGAAAACGGTAAGATCTCGCAGAAGCTCCTCGGCAAGGTGGCGCGCTTCCATCATGGCGGCTGGTCCCACTTCAACGGCAACCTGGTTCCGGCCGACAAGACGTCCGCCCAGTTTGTCTTCGACGGCTGGAACAAGCGCGGGCAGGAGTGGTGGCTGAGCGTCACCGTGGTGGACAAGCAGGGGCGCGAGTCCGCGCGCTCGAACGCCGTCCGTGTCGTGGACCCGGACATTCCCAACGACAAGCGCGCCAAGCCGGCAGGAGCCTTCACGGCCGGGGCGCCGCGGCCCAATGAGTCGGCGGAAGGCCAGGAGCCCGCCGCGCCCGTCGGCTTCACCGCCCAGGTTGACGAGGGCACCGGGCTGGTGTCGGTGAGCTGGCAGCCTGTCCCCGGCGAGGTCGTCGGCTATCGCCTGCACTGGACCTACATCGATCCGGCGAAGCACCAGGGCACCTTCCTGGAGATGGCCAAGGACGGCGGCGGCGACACGTTCGCGTTCAAGCAGGGCGACCTGCTGTTCATCACCCGCCGCGCCACGACGTTCAACCAGGAGGTCTACTCGCCGCGAATTTGGGGGACGCCCGAGGCCAGTCCGCCGGACTTCGCCCCGCAATTCACCCGCGCCGGGGAATGGCGCGCGGTGCCGCATCCGTTCGAGCTGGTGCCGCATCCCGGGACGCTGCCCGCCGACGTTCCGGACGCCGGGGAGACCTGCCTGAAGATCGTCGCCGAGGAGGCGGGCGTGGTCAGCCTGCGCAAATACAACCATGCCGACACCACCCAGAACTGGTACCGGGTGCTCGACCCCGCCAAGACCTATGTGGTGGCGTTCCTCGTCCGCCAGGAGGGGCTGGCCGACCCGAACATCCGGTTCCATCTCACCGGTCCGCTGGCGGGGAAATTCACGCCGATGGACTTTCCCATGACGGGCGACTGGCGGATGTTCACCGCCGAGTTCACCGTTCCACGCATGCTTACGGAGAAGGGCGGAGTCGGCCAGATGGGGCTGCAGTTCACCGGCCCGGGGACGGTTTGGCTCGACAATTTCCGCGTCTACGAAAAGGGTGAAGGGCTCGTCCGCCACCATCCCGTCGACCGTGCCGCCTACCAGGACTCCGGCATGGCCGCGATGCGCACCCATGACACCTGCAAGACCCAAGGCTACACGGCGGAGGGCCTGCTGGGGCACCCCGACCTGGGCCTGGCCAGCGGCAGTGGCGTGTACACCCGCGGCAACCTCTCCGCCCTGCTCAAGGAGTTCGCCGAGATGGGGATCGTCCCCTGGCTGCAGCTGGAATTCACCATGGACGAGGCGGAGTGGCAGGCCATCGTCGAATACATCGCCGCCCCCTACGACCCGGCGCAGGACACGCCGGAGAGCAAGCCCTGGGCGCATCGCCGGGTCCGGCACGGCCATCCCGAGCCCTATGCCAAGGTCTTCCCGCGCCTGCTCTTCGAGTTCAGCAACGAGAACTGGAACCCGATCATGCCCTTCAACCTGAGCGGCGTCGAGATGCCCGACGCCGCCACCGGCAAGACCCATGGCTCCGGCGAGGTCTACGGCATGCTCCAGGAATACACCATCAAGGTGATGAAGAGCAGTCCCCACTGGACGCCCGAGATGGAGCGCAAGGCCGAGTTCGTCCTCGGCGGCTGGAGCGTCAACACCTTCGGCTACGACGCCGCCCGCTTCAGCCCCTCCAGCAAGCATAATCTCGTGGCCGACTACAACGGCGGCTGGGACGCCGGCGAGGGGCCGGAGACGGCCGGCAACCTGGACGAGGCCCTGCGCAAGACCCTGATCTTCGGTGCCCAGCACTCCCGGCCCAACGCCGTGCGCCTGCGCGACGTCCGCGACCGCTTCGCCGCGGAGACCGGCATCCGCACCGAACTCGGCACCTACGAGGCCGGCCCCGGCTACAACATCGACGGCCTCAACGGGGTGCGCATGACCCCGGAGATGGTCGAGTTCGAGAACCGGTGCATGAAGTCGCTGGCGGCCGGCACCTCCACGCTGGACTGCTTCCTGAACCAGGCGACGCAGGGGGCGAAACTGCAGAACTTCTTCACCTTCAGCCGCAACCGCAACTACTGGACCTCCCACGCCGAGGCGCGCATGGGCGGCCAGGCCTATCCGTCCTGGATGGCGCTGTCCATGTTCAACCGGCATGCCGTCGGGGACCTCCTCGCCGTGCTCACCGAGAGCGTGCCGACGCGCGCGGCAACGGCGGTCGGCCGTCGTCCCGCCATGGCACAGGCGCCCGAGGTGGCGGTCTATGCCACCCGCGACGGCGACCGGCTGGCGGTCATCGCCATCTCCCGCCGACTTGATGAGGCCACGCCCACCACCCTGCGCCTGCCCATCACGGCGGCGCGGAAGGTCACCCTGCACACCTTGACCGGCGATCCGCGCGCCAACAACCTCGACGCCGAGAATGTCCGCCCCGCCAGCCGCGAGCTTCCCGCCACGGTTGTCGCCCGCGACTTCGTCCTCGACGGGAGCCGCGGCGCCCCCGATGGCCTGCCCCCCGCCTCGGTCTTCATGTACGTCTTCGAGGGGGCGGAGTTCGTGAAAGACCCGCCCGCCGCCTTCATCGTCCCTGCGCCCGGACAGGCCGTGCCCGCCGCTGGCCTGCCCATCCGCTTCCACATAGGATTCACCACGCCGCCGGAATCCTTCACCGCCACCGACCTTCGGCTCGGCGGGAAGGCGGAGCCCCAGGGCGCCGTCATCGAGGAGGTGCCGGGAACGTACGGACGGGAATACACCGTGACGGTGGCAGGCGTCATGGACGAAGGGCCGGTGGACGTGACGCTGGGGAATCTCGCGGCAGCCGACGGGGCCCCGATCCTGGGCGCCGCCGCCAGCGTCGCACTGCGCTTCCCCGACGGCGTCCAGCTGCCCATCCTGGCGTGGAACTTCGCCGCCCTCCAGGATGAGCAGAACCGGAAATGGCAGGGAAAGCCCATCACGCCCAGCCGCCAGATGCCGGTGGTCGCCCCGGCCGAACTGGCGGCGTCCACCCCCGACCTGCTGGGTGACAACGAGCACTACAACAACGACGGCGCCGGAACGTGGGTGGGCGGCGGGCAGATGCAGGACGGCTCCCACCATTACCGCTTCACCTTGGCGCCGGCCGGGGGCCGCATCCTCGACATCGGACGCGTGGAGTCCGGCTTCTGGGCGGGCGGCGCACTGAAGCCGCGCCTGGAGGTCTGGCAGGACGGGGTGAAGGTCGGCGAGGCCCCGTTCACGGCAGACGTCCCGATCGAGAACAAGGGCAACCTCTGGCATGAGGCCGGCGTCCGCGCCAGCGCCGACACCAGCAAGATCGCCGCCTTGCAGGGGCTGTCCCGGCCGGTGGAACTGCGCATCGTCTTCGCCGGCCTCGAGGAGAAGGGCGGCATCTTCGGCATCGGCAAACTTGGCCGGGATCAGGACGACCTGGTTATCCTTGGTCGGCTGGCGCGCAAATAGCCGTCCGCAACGTCTCTCCGCCCCCCGGCCATCCGGGACAGTTGTGGCCGGAGATGCTATAGTGCCATTTACTTGGAGCAACCTTCATTTCTTCGAAAGGCATGACGGCATGCATACGGCTTGGCGCATGGGAACGGCATTGGCAATGGGCACATGGTTGACGGTGGAGGCACAGATGGCGGACATGTCCGTGACGGAGGTCGAGAAGCCGACGGGGTTGGCGGTGTTGCCGTGGATTGCCGCCGGAGTGACGGAGGCGGAACTGCCGCGACTGGGCGAGGTGCGGCGTCCGGATGGCCGCATGTTGGCGACGGTCTCGGGGGGGTGGTCGGCGGACGCCCTGCACCTGGGGATCGACGTCATGGACGCCGACCATGTGGCGGCGGCGAATGCGAACGTGCTGTGGTCGGCGGACAGCGTCGAGATCGGGCTTGACTTGGCCGGGGACGGGGCCGGTGAACTGCCCCCGGAGACGTCCGGGCCGATCGGCGCGGACGACGTCAAGCTCATCTTCGGGCTGATCGCCGAGGGCCCGGCCGCCATCGTCCTGGCCTCCCGGCAAAAGCTGGATGGCGCGGCGCTGGCGGGGTATGCGCGCATCGTGCGGACGGATGGCCCTGAGCCGCTGACCCGGTACCGCCTGGATCTGCCCTGGGCGGCATTGGGCCAGGTGGGGGGCGCCCGGCCGACGGTCGGGCTGGACATCCAGGTGAACGCCCGCGACGGGGACGAACCGGACAAGACGCCGCACCATTGGGGCGACGGCCTGCGCGGCGGGTTCACCGCCGCCAAACTGCGGCAATTCGCCCTGGGGGAGCCGTCCGGCACGTTGGCGGCGGTGGCCTGGGACCGGGTCGTGGCCTGGACCGCGGATGACCGCAATCAACTCTGCGCGGGCATCCGCTCGGAGGCGGCGGTGCCGCTCGCCCTTGAGCTGTCCGGACAGCGGCACGAGGTGGTCCTGCCGGGCGGTCCCGGGATGCGCTTCTTCCGGGTCGGGGTGCCGGTCCAGGCGGACGGCAGTGCGCTGACGGCCGCAGTCCCCGGGGGCACCCCGGCGGTGGCGGAGCAGGTGGCAGCGGACGAGGTGTACGGGAAGCTGATGTCGCGCCTGGGCGAGTTGGAGGGGACGCCAGGGATCCATCCACTGTTCCGGGCCCATCTGGCATCAGTGGCGGCGCTGGCGGCGAGCGAATGGGGACGGATCCTGCTGCAGCGCCGGTCGGCGGATCCGCGCAAGGCGCTGGCCAGCCTGGGCCACTACCGCGACCTGCTGGCGGGGTTCCGGGGCGAGGCCGGGCAGTGGGCGAGCTATCGGGACGGACGCCGGTCGCTGATCATGGCCTACGTCTCGCCCCATGACCAGACGGTGCAGTACTACTACCTCGGCCTGCCTCGGGACTGGGACGAGACGCGGGCCTATCCGCTCTTCTTCGAGCTGCATGGCGCGGGCGACGACCATCCGCTCGCGGGGCCGGCGATGCGCCTGGGCGCGCAAGCCAAGGCGATGGGCCTGCATGGGTACGAAACCCCGAAAGTCTATGCCGAGATCGACCGGACCGGCTACTGGGTGCATCCCTTCGGGCGCGGCAACCTGGGCTATGTCGGCATTGCCCGCGTCGACGTCCTCGAGGCCTATGACCATGCCCACCGGCTGGTCCGCATCGATCCCGAGCGGCGCTACCTCTACGGCTTCTCGATGGGCGGCGGGGGAACGTTCAGCCTGGCCATGCGCACCCCGTCGCGCTGGGCGGCGGCCTGCGTCATGGCTGGCGCCGCCGGGCGCGAGCCGGTCCGGCCCGCCTTGGTCGCGAACCTCAAGGGCCTGCCCCTGAAGATCATGTGCGGGGAGGACGATTCCCTGGCCGGACAATACCGCTTCATGCTCGGGCTGCTGGCCGCGCAGGGGATCGTGCCCGAGGCGCGTCTGGTCGCGGGCATCGGCCACCGCTACACCATGGAGGTGCAGACCGAGGCGCTCGAATGGCTCAAGGGCCATGTCCGCCAGCGACCGAAGGCGTTCGCCTTCGCCACGGACGACAACCTCACCGGCGAGGCCTGGGGGGTGCGCCTGCATGTGGACAACGGCACCCCGATCCGCCGCGGCGGGCCGGGTGCCTCGCCCCGGGTGGTGGCGGACGACGCCCCGGTCTGCGCCCGGGCGGAGGTCCGCATCGAGGGCCAGAAGGTCGAGGTCGAGAGCGAGAACGCCTGGCGCCTCTCGCTCGACTTCTCGACCCCGGACGGACTGGGGCTCGACGGCGAGGTCGTGGTCGTGTGGAACGGCACGGAGGCCTACCGCGGCCCGGCCCGGCCCCTCGACCTCGAGTGAGCGCCGAGGCCGAGCGGCTCTGCAACGGTTCCCAAGGATGAAATCCATGTTCCTGCCGGGAACGCAGGCGGCGGGGCGGCGACATGCGGGATATGGTATGCCCAGACGATGACCGTGACGGAAGCCGTGGCGACGTTCGCCATGGCCGGCATGGCGGGAGGGGATGACTGCAACCCCGAAAAGGACAGGACGATGAAGCACGCCGCCCTTGAGATCCGACCCGCCGCGTTGTGCCATGCCCCGTTGGCGGAGATCGAGCTGCGGGGCCCCGCCCACCATCGGGTGACGGTGCTCGACGGGGCGGGCGACGTCTATGCCGAGGGGGAGACGGACGGCAAGGGGCGCTTCTCGCTGCGCCTCGGCGGAGCACTCGGGACGCATACGGTGCTGGTGCGTGACGGCGAGACGCTGCTCGGCACCGCCTCCCTGCGGGTCGGGGCGCAGACCGCGATCCGGGACGGCAAGGGGGTCTTCGCGGCACTGCTCCGGGACCTGTACCTGACGATGGTCACCTCCTGCGGCTCGGACGGAACGCAGCTGGTGCAGGTCGAGGGCAAGCTCTACCACTACTTCATCTGCTGGCTGCGCGACCACACGCACACCATGAAGGGCATGAAGTACTTCCATCCCGACCTCAAGACCGGGCTGGAGCTGTATGCCGACACCCAGCGGGCGGACGGCATGGTTTATGACCGCATTGCCGAAGTCCAGAGCGATGCGCAGAACTGGCGCGACCACACCTTCCGGGAGGGGAACTTCGTGCGCCGGATCCATGCCAATCCGGACGGCACCGGCACGCCCTACACCCTGCAGCGCATCCCGGTGGAGAACGACGTCGAGTACCTGTTCCTGGAATGCCTGTACTTCACCTGGAAGGCGAGCGGGGACACCGCGTGGATGGCGCGCCACTTGGATGCGGCGCTGAAGGCGCTGACCTACGCGACGACCGATCCCTACCGCTGGAGCCGGAAGTTCAGGCTGCTGAAGCGGGGCTACACCATCGACACCTGGGACTTCCTGCACGATGACGACGGGCGCCTGACCCTCGGGGACAACGTGGTGGACCTCGAGCGCACGACCTTCGGGGTCATGTTCGGGGACAACACCGGCCTGGCGGCGGGCTGCCGCTGGCTGGCGGAGATGCTGCGGGCGGCGGGGCGCGAGGACGAGGCGGCCCATTGCGAACAACTGGCGGACGACCTGCTGGCGCGGCTCGCGAAGCTCGCCTGGAACGGCCGCTTCTACACGCACCATGTCAGCGAGGACCCGTCGTTCCGGCGCGATGTCGGCGGCACCGACGAGAGCGCCCAGGTGACCCTCTCGAACGCCTACTCCATCAACCGCGGCATCGGCGAGGAGAAGGCGCGGGCGATCATCGCGGCCTACAAGCGGATCCGCCAGGAGATGCCGGCGGCCAGCCCGGGCGAATTCTACAACTGCTACCCACCGTTCGCGCAGGGATTCGGCAAGCAGGACGCGATGTGGCAGTACATGAACGGCGGCGTCTCGACGATCGTCGCCGGCGAGCTGGCGCGCGGCGCGTTCTGCTTCGGCGAGGAGGCGTACGGGGCCGACATCCTGCTGCGCATCAAGGCCTTGGCCGACCGCCACCACGGCCACCTCCACGTCTGCTTCAACGGTAATCCGCAGATCGAGCCGCCGCCGCGCGCGTTCTCCCCGGTCGACCTGACGAACTTCGCGAATGCCACGCCGGAATGGCGGGCCGAGGGCGGCGGCTGGGGCGACCGCGGCAACGACCTTTCCCGGCTGCCGCGCGGGCGGCAGGTCATGGCCGGCATCCCCTTCGCGATCGGCGCGGCCGGACTGGGCCTTTCGGCGACCCGCCCCGGCTTTGCCCGCGAACTTCGCATCCCCGTCGATGCCCGGCATGGCTCGCTCTACCTGCTGCACACCATGGATGGCCCCTCGCCCGTCGCCGAGATGGAGATCCGCTACGCGGACGGCGAGGCGAGCGTCGTCTACTTGGCGGCAGGGCGGCAACTCGACAGATGGTTCATGCCGAACTCGGGCGAGACCCACAAGGCCGGGCATGCACCGAAGCTCCGTCACGGCTGGCCCGAGTACCAGCTCGCCTGGCAGGGCGGCAACGACACCTTCGAGAACGTCGGCGTCTTCGTCTGGGGCTGGGACAATCCCCGGCCCGAGGTGGAAATCGCCGAGGTCGTCTTCCGGGCCACCCAGCAGGGTCGCGGCGCCTATTGGGTCGGGGCCCTGACCGGCTGCGACCGTCCGGTCTGGTTCCCCCAGAGCGACCTGTCCTTCGGGATTCCCGACGGCTGGGGCGCCGCCGCCATCGTCTACGCCCTGGTCGAGGGCTTGGCGGGGGTGGTCGACACGGGCGTCGCCTTCGACCGGGTCGAGGTCTCGCCGCGCTGGCTC
>CAZBDL010000039.1:0-7605 GCA_964490525.1 uncultured Victivallales bacterium
GCGGATGCGGCCGACGAGCACCGCGCCGCCCTCCAGGAAGACCGCGTCCCCGGAGGCCAGGTCGAGGGTGCCGACCTCATGCCGTCGTCCCGCCGCGAAGACCCGGCAGCCCTTGGCCGCCAGGCCGACGGGCGGGGCCACCGGCGGCAGGAAATACAGGAAGAGGTCCGGCTGCCCCAGCGACTGCACGACCAGGTTGGCGGGCGCCGGGACCTTGAGGCGCAGGACCTTCCCGGAGACATCGGCGTCCACGCCCAGGCGCAGCGGGCGGACGGCGACCTCGCGCCACGGCTGCGAAGTTCGCACCACCACCTCGACCGCGGTGTCGGCCTCGGCCGAGACGATCTCGCCAGCGGCCGTCGAGATGACGTCGGCACGTCGGCCGCCAGCCGTGACGGCATAGTGCCCCTGGCGCGGCTGGTCCGGAGGAAAGCAGTGCAGCTTGAGCATGGCGGAGACTCCTGGGGATGGTGATGGCGGCAAATATAGGTGCAGGGAATGAACGGACCAAACGGACACAACGGACCAAACGGAAGGAGGGAGGGATCGGGAGAGGAATGGCACTAAGATAAGCTCCTGGGAGCGCCGAGCCCCTTGTCCGGCGAAGCGCGGAGCTTGCCACGCCGTGGCGTGGCGCGAACACGGAAGCTCGGCACTATGGCGATTTGAGCTGTTCCGCTGGCTTATCCTAGTGCCATTGGCGCTATGCCCGGCCGTGTTTTCCATCCCCTCCGTTGGGTCCGTTTGGTCGGTTTGGTCCGTTTCTTCTCCCTCTCCCTCCCCTTCCCTGCCGGGAATGGTGAAGCCGTTCGGAAAAGCCACCGTCGTCCTCGAAATCCCGGGCCTGGCGGTCGAGCAAGCGCTCGGTCAGCCAGTGGGCCTGCACGGCAAGGATCGCACCAAGATTGGCGGCGCGTTCTTCGGCAGTCTGCCGCTGGGCCGGCCTGTTCACCCATTCCGCAGCATCTTCCAGCGTTGCCGGACGCAGTGACCGGGCCTCCTTGAATTGCTGGTCTTCAGGGCTCCACCGTCGCAACTTGCGCCTTGTCAAGTGCTTCCGATAGTCCCTCTCAAGTTCTCCGAGACTGCTTTTGGCGACATTGGTCAGGTTCATCTCCAACTTCTTGCTCGTGCCACTGTCCTCACTTCCCTCGGCGATATTCTGATAGCCGCTCCGGGCCGCCTGCACCATCTGGTCGTGATGACGATCCTTGACCGGGACATACCGGGCACAGAACCGACAGGTAAAATCGTAGCACAGCTCCGCCACCTGATACGCCTTCAAGTCCCGGAACCCGCCGTGTGCTCCAAATATCCTGTCCGCCGAGTCAGAATCCAGCGCCCGGCTGCCGGGGTTGGCGGAAGTCATGGTTGGTTTTCGCATGGTCTGCTCTCCCCTTTGGCTCGATGGTTGAATATGCTAATATATTTTAGTGATTGGTGGGAAAAATGCAAGGGGGAGAACGGACCAAACGGACACAACGGACCAAACGGAAGGAGGGGGAAGGAAAGGGGAGAGGGCGCAGGCAGGGGAGGTGGCTGGGGCCAAGGAGAATCGTGGGGCGGCGCTATGCCCGGCCGTGTTTCCCCTCCCCCTCCGTTGGGTCCGTTTGGTCGGTTTGGTCCGTTTCTTCTCCGACCCCTCCCCCTACACCCACGCCCTTCCCCATCCGGGTTCTTCGGGGCGGGGCGGGGGGGCGGCGGGGGCGAAATCG
Organism: uncultured Victivallales bacterium; assembly: GCA_964490525.1. GTDB lineage: Bacteria > Verrucomicrobiota > Lentisphaeria > Victivallales > CAZBDL01 > CAZBDL01. The sequence continues at coordinate 1,716 of CAZBDL010000039.1, forward strand.
CCGGTCGCGCGCATCCACTGGTCGAGGCGCTGGCGGAGATCGGCCTGGGCGGCGGCATATTCGGGGCGTCCGGCGAGGTTGATGAACTCCTGCGGATCATGGCGCAGGTCGTACAGCTCGACTTCGGGGCGCGGACGGTCCGTCTCCGGGGCGAGGAAATCGAGGCCATCCCCAGGCCCTGCCGCCAACGGATCCCAGCCCTGGGGAGCGTCGAAGGGCAAGGGGCAATCCGTCCGGGCCTCGGGGTGGAGGTTCCAGATGTACTTGAGATGGCGGGTGCGGACGGCACGGATCGGGTCGAACTTGTCGATGAAGTCGGTCGCCCCGCGGAACGGGCGCTCGCCGTGGTAGTTGCGCTCCATGAAGACGGCGTCGTTGGGGGAGGCGCCAGCATCCCAGAAGGCCTCCGCGAAAGATTTCCCCTGGGCCTCCGAGACGAGGGGCACGCCGAGCATGGCGGCCCAGGTCGGACGGAAGTCGACATTGCCGACCAGGGTATCGCGAACTTCGCCGCCATGTTCGCCGCCGGGCAGGCGGACCATCAGGGCGATCTCCGTGCCGCGGTCGTAGAGGAGGGACTTGGCGCGCGGCCCGGAGATGCCGTGGTCGGTGGTGAAGACAATGACCGAACTGTCCAGCAGGCCGCGCTGGCACAGGCCGTCGACGAATCGTCCGAAATGGTGGTCCATGTATTTGATGGCGGCCTGGAACTTGCCGAATTCGCGGCGCAGCATGGGGGTGTCGGGGCACCATGTCGGCGTCCAGACCTCATCCGGCGGCACGGGCGCGTCGGCGAAGAGATGCCAGGTCGAGGCATGCGGCTGCTGGGAGCCGACATTGAGGAAGAAGGGGCGGGCGGCGTCACGGCCATCGAGGGCGGCCAGGGCGTTGTCGACGGCGCGCTCGGTGCGCCAGTCGTCCCAATGCCGGGTGACGTCGATCTCATAGCGGTCGGAGCGGGGATGACGCTCGTGGTTGACGCCGCTGAGGATGGTCTGATAGCCGGCCGCGCGGAAGTCGTCGGCGACCGTGTTCTCGGCCAAGGGCAAGGGCCAGCCCATGTGGGCCAGGCCGATGCAGCCGGTGCTGTGGGCATACCTTCCGGAGAGGGCACAACCGCGCGAGGGGGTGCAGGCGGTCGAACTGCAGAAGGCGTGGGTGAAGGTCACGGCCTGGGTTGCGAACTTCGCAAGGTGCGGGGCCGCGACCGGCACCCCGTACACCGGCAGATGGCGGCCCAGGTCATGGACATGGAAGTAGATCAGGTTGGGACGCGGCTTCATGGGCGGCCTTTCCGGTTTTCCTGGACAATCGTCATACCCTGCCGCGTCGTCCACCTTCGCCATCGGCAGGAGCGTTCACCTTAGACATGGGCATTGTTGGGGATGTCGGGCCGGATGGCGGCGAGCCGTTCATATTCGGGATTGGGCTCGGGAATCCTGGCGGCGACCTTGCGTTGCCAATCCTGGAGCAGGCGGTGGAGCCGGGCGGCCAAGTCGGGATGCGCGGCGGCAAGGTTGCGGTGCTCGCCCTCGTCGTCCTCCAGGTTGAACAGCTCCAGATGGCCATCCTCGAAGAACTCGATCAGCTTCCAGCGGCCATCGCCGGTGACCAGGGAGGCGGCGGGCGTCCCGCCCTGGTTGCTGTAGTGCGGGTAGTGCCAGAAGATGGCCTCGCGCTCCGGGGGGGTGCCGCCGGTCAGCAGAGGCAGCAGGTTGACGCCATCGCAATGCTGCTCCGGGCGCTGGGGCAGGCCGGCGGCGGCAAGCAGGGTCGGATAGACGTCGGTGCTGGTGACGGGGACATCGCAGGCGCTGCCCGGGGCGACACGGCCCGGCCAGCGGAGCATCTGGCAGACGCGGACGCCACCCTCATGGTTCCAGCCCTTGCCCTCGGCCAGGGGCAGGTTGCAGGTCGGTGAACCCTCGGCCGTGGACAACCCGCCATTGTCGGAGGAGAAGACCACCAGGGTGTCCTCGGCCAGCCCCTCGGCGGCCAGGGCATCAAGCAGGCGCCCGATGCTGGTGTCGAGATGCTCGACCATGGCGGCATAGTCGGGATCGGACTGAATGACCCGGCGGACAATCCTCTGGTCGCGCTTGTGCAGGCAGGGAAAGGGCTCGCCCTCGACCAGGGCCGCCGCCGGATCGAGCCCGAGGGCCGCCGCCTTCCGCCGGTACTTTTCGACCAGGTCCGGCGGGGCCTGGATCGGGACATGCACCGCATAGTGCCAGAGGTTCAGGAAAAAGGGGCGGGCCGGGTCGCGTTCCCGGATCAACCGAATGGCCTCGTCGGTCAGGCGGTCGGTGAGGTATTCCCCGGACGGGCCATCGTCCAGGGTCTCGATGCCGTAGGGGCTGAAGTAGCCATGATGTGGCATGCCCCAGTGACAGCCGCCGAGATTGACCTCGAAGCCATGGTGCTCGGGATAGAACGGCCGGTCGCCCTGATGCCACTTGCCGACATGCCAGGTCTGGTAGCCGCCGTCGCGCAAGGCGCTCGCCAGGCTGGTCTCGGTCAGGGGCAGGTAGTGCAGGTAGGGCACATCGCAGAGCTTGCCCTCGCTGCTGCCGCCGATGAACTGGGTCATGCCGATGCGGGCAGGATACTTGCCGCTGAGGATGCTCGCCCGGGTGGGGGAGCAGACCGGGCAGGAGGCGTAGGCCCGGGTGAAGCGCATCCCCGCGGCCGCCAGGGCATCGAGGCGTGGCGTCTCGTAGAAGGAACTGCCGAAGCAGCCCAGGTCGAGCGCGCCCAGGTCGTCGATCAGGATGAATAGAATGTTCGTACGGCAAGACATGGCGTGGATCCCGGTGCGTCACGCGTCTGAACGGCACCCCATGGCCGTCATCCCGGCGGCGGCAAAGAGGCGGTCGACGACGCGCAGGTTGGCCAAGGCATCGTCCAATGTATGGTCCATGGGCTTGCCCGTCAACAGGGCGTCGCCGAAATCCTCGACCATGAGCTGGTAGTGGTTGGCGGCGGGGACGACGATCTCCTCGTAGGCCTCGCCGCGCCAGAGCTTGATGGTGAAGTCGGTTCCGGGCCAGGCGCACATGGCGCCCCAGTCGACGAGGACGCGCCCGAGGCTGCCGCTGGCGCCGTAGCTGCAGTCGAATTGGGACTGGATGCCGCAGCCGAAATGGCCGAGGACGCCGCCGGAAAAGGCCAGGGTGCCGGCCATCTGCAGGTCGGCGCCAAACTCGTTGACGACGGCGGCGGCGGTCGCCGCCGTCGGCTCCGACCCCGCCAGGAGGCGCATGACGCTGACGCAGTAGGAGCCGACATCGAGGAGGGCCCCGCCGCCGAGGTCGCGGCGGAAGCGGAAGTCATCGGGATCAACGATGCCAGCGTTGAACTGGGCATGGACCTGGCGCAGCTCGCCGAGTTGTCCGCCGCGCACGATCTCCACGACCTTGCGGGTCATCGGGTGATAGCGGTACATGAGCGCCTCGGCGAGCAAAAGGTTGCGCTCACGGAAGGCGCGGGCCATGGCCTCGGCCTCGGCGGCGGAATTGGCCAGGGGCTTCTCGCAGAGGGTCGGCTTGCCGGCCGCGGCCGCATGCAGACTCCACGGCGCATGCAGGAAGCCCGGCAGCGGATTGTAGATCGCATCAATGCCGGGATCCGCCAGCAGCGCCTCATAGCTGCCGTGGGCCTTGGGGATGCCGTGCTTGTCGGCGAACGCCTGCGCCTTGGCCAGGTCGCGGCTGGCCACCGCCGCCACCACGCCGTTGCGCGACGCCTTGATCGCCGGAATCAGCGACCCCGCCGCGATCTTCGCCGTTCCCAGGATGCCCCAACGAATCTTGCCTTTATGTCCCATGGCCATGGTCGCCTCCATTTACAAATGGCACAATGATCAGCATGCGGAATCGCCGCCTTTCCCGGATGATATCCCGCCGCGGCATGGCAGGCAAGGGCAAAAGCACGCAACGGCGGTGCGTTTTCGCCAAACCGCGGTTTCCTTGACGAAGCCCGCAATGGCAGTATACTACTTTTTCTTGCTGATCCCCCCGTCCCTTGCCGGGGCAGGCGTGGACACGGATGCGGTGGCGCGCCCATCGCCATCTCGTCCTCGACCAGTCCGGGATGAAACGTCGAGGACGAGGACGACTGGCGCACAAAGGCATCACGTGGGGACGGAAACCTGAATCATGCGCAAGACGACCAAGCTCGAGGCCTGCGGGATATTCCTGATGATTGCAGGCGTGGCCACCGGCTTCGGCGGCCTGGCCTTTGCCGGCGGGGCCACCTCGCATCGCCAGCTGCCCCTGGCCTTCATCGCCGGGCTGATCCTGAGCCTCGGCGTGATCTGCTACGTCATCGGCATCCTGATTGCGCCGAGCCCGCCGAAGCCGGACGCCGACTGATCACATCGGCTCGAAGTCCGCGGGACGCAGCTCGCGCAGGGCCTTGACCTGGCGTTCGGGATCCGGTCCACCGTCCCAGGGGATGAGGGTCCAGGCCTCGGTGAAGGTCATCGACTCACCGGGCTGGAGAGTGCGTTGGGGGCTGTGGAATTCCAGCTCAAGCAGGCCGCTTCCCGGCTGCTTGTCGACGGGCAACTGCTGGAAGATCTCAATCGGGGCATGGCCCGGGGAGACGGCATCGGGGTTCGCCGCGGCATCCTTGAGGAAGAGGGTGTCCGGCGTGAAGGCTGCGATCACCAGCCGCTCGCCTTCCGGCTTTAGCGACGCCTTGGCGACATAGCCGAACAGACGGTCCGGTAGGATCCGGTCGGCGGCGAAGGAGAAGACGTCGTTGGCCGCGTAATAGGGCATCATGCGAACCGTCTCGGGCTGTCCGGTGTATTCAAGGCGCAGCGCGTCCCAGGCCTTGGCGCAGTAGGTGGCATAGACCTGGCAAGTGCCCGGCAAGCGGGTATTGCTCCAGATGTCCCAGGTCACCGGGGCCGGGCGGATGTTCTCGGCGGTGACGGCCACCTCGATGCGATCGTCCGGCAGGATGCGCACCGCCTTGGTCAGGCGAATGCCGCTGACCGGGCTGTCCGGCCCGCGCAGGACCAGAGACGTCGGCGTCCGCTCCACCACCTCGTAGCGGCCATGGACCAGCCAGGGATCGGGAGGCCAGGGCGAGGCAGTCGCCTGCTTCACGGGATTGAGGTCCTGATCGGTCCACCAGCGGTTCTGGGGGCCGAGCCAGACGACGTGGCCCTGGTAGTCCTTGAAGGAGAGGTTGACGGCATCGGGAACCGGCCTCTCGGACTCCGGCTCGGTCCACTGGCGGGGGTCGGGTAGCAGGACGTTCCGGCGATCCGCGAGGCGGCAGAGCATGATGCCGCCGCCAACCTGCGGCAACACGCCGACGACGACGCGGCCGCTGCGGATGGTCACCAGGTGCGCTTCGGGATCGTCCGGGAGGGCGGGCGGCGGAACCGGAACCGGTGCTGGGGTGGCGCATCCGGCCAGTACAGCCACGGCGACGGCCAGCGCCGCGCCGCCAAGGGCACGAGAGGAACCTGGAGGAAGAAGACGGCGGCGCATGGGTTGACCTTTCTGTTGCTCCGAATGCATGCAGCTCCCGGCGGGGAAAACCATGGTGGCAAAGGGCGGCAAATGCAAGCCCGGAAAGCGGCGGCGGCGTGTAATGCAGGAGCCCAAGGCGAGCGAGGATCGCCCTCCGCTACAGCGCCTTCAGGTAGATGATCTTGTCGTCGCCCGGCGCGTAGAAGTCGGGCAGGCGGGCGCTCTCGCGGTAGCCAATGCGGGAATAGAAGCGGCGGGTGGGGTTGTATTGGGCGCGCCCGGCCGTCTCGACCACGACCAGGTGCCCGCCCAGGCGATGGATCTCCTTCTCGGCGAGGGCCATCAGGGCCCGGCCGACGCCGCGGCTCTGGCAGAACGGGGCAGTGACCAGCCAATAGACG
>CAZBDL010000039.1:7692-13781 GCA_964490525.1 uncultured Victivallales bacterium
TGTCGCCGAAGCAGACCCAGCCGCCAGGAACACCGTCGACCACGGCCGTATGGCTATGGTAGGAGGCGGCGGGCTTGGCGAGGGACTCGTCGAGCACCTCCTGGGCGATGACCAGCTCGTTGTCGCGGAAGAACTGGGTGTCGCGGAGCATCGCCAGGATGGGCTCGCGGTCGGCGGCGACGCTGGGGCGGATCTCGACCCCGGCGGGGATCGCGGACTTGCCGCGCGGCCGCGCCCGCCGCACCGGGGGAAGCTGGGCCTTGGCGCGCTCCTCGGCATTCACCAGCAGGCGCCGGATGAACTCCTCGTAGGGGATGCCGGCGGAGGCGAGGGCGGAGGCGAAGCCGCACTCCGGGGTGATGTCGGGGTTGATGTTCACCTCGAGGACATACGGCTGCAAGTCCTCGTCGAGGCGCATGTCGACCCGGATGTAGTCGCGCGAGCCGGTTGCCCGCCAGGCGTCAAGGGCCATTTCGCGGACGCGGACGGCGGTCTCCTCGGGGATGGGGGCGGGGATCATGCGCGGGGTGTTCTGGTAGACGAAGGTCTCGGGGCGCCACTTGGCGTCGAAGTCGACGATGCGGGGCAGGTCGGGAGGGAAGGAGGAGAAGTCGATCTCGGCGATGGCGAGGACGGACGGCTGGTCGTACTCGGCGAGGAGGGAGATGTTCAGCTCGCGCCCGGCGATGAACTGCTCGACGAGGGCGGGCTGGCCAAAGCCCTCGTGGATGGTGCGGATGGCCTCGGCGAGGGCCTCGCCGGGCTGGCGCACGACGGAGGCGGCGGTAATGCCCTCGCTGGCGTCGGCACGGGTTGGCTTGACGATCCACGGCGGCGCGAAGGCGACCTCGCGCGGGGTGTCGCCAGGGAAGACCAGCAAGGCCTCGGGGACGACCACGCCGGCGGCCTGCATCAGGGCCTTGCAGAGCCACTTGTCGAGGGTCAGGGTGAGCCCCGGGGTGGAGCCGCCGGTGCATTCGCGGCCCAGGCTGTGGCAGACGGCGGGGACCATGGCCACGTCGCGATGGTCGCCAAGCAGGGCCTCGACCAGGTTGAAGACGACCCGCTCGGAGCCGAAGGCCACCACGGCGGGCAGCTCGTTGAGGCGGCGGATGCCGGCGACCCGGCAAGGCACGCCCAGCTTGCCGAGGGCGGCCTGGACCGCCTCGACCTGCTCCAGCACGCCGATGTCCGACGCCTCCCACTCGGTGCCGGTGCGCGGCACGTTGTGCAGGATCAGCACGCCCTTCTGCTGGAACTCAGACATGGACCACCCGCCGGACCGCGCTGCGGACGATGCCCTCAAGCAGTTCGCGGTAGGACATGCCCTCGGCGGTCGCGATCATCGGCAAGTCCGAATGCGTCGGGTGCAGCCCGGGCAGCGGATTGATCTCGATGAACGAGGGCTCGCCGGCGGCGTCGAGGCGGATGTCTACCCGCCCGACATCGCGGCATTCGCAGACGCGGTGCGCGGCGAGGGCCAGCTGCTCGATCTCGGCGCGAAGCCCGTCGCGGGCCACCGGCAGGTACTCGACGAACTTCTCGCATTTCTCCTTGACGGCGTAGCCGTAGTCGCGGGTCGGCGCATCGGCGCGCACCACGACCTCGAGCGAACCGAGGACGCGGGCGTCGGGGCCGGTGCCGAGGATGCCGACCGTGAACTCGCGCCCTGGCAGGTACTCCTCGATGAGCACCGGCTGGGCGTACTTGGCGAGCAGGCGGCGGCAGACCTGGCGGAGCTGCTTGGGCGACTCGATGCGGGAGGCGGCGTCGACGCCCTTGCCCGTGCCCTCGGCGTTTGGCTTGGCGAAGAGCGGATAGGCCAGGTCGACGCTGGGCAGCTCGGCCTCGTCGGCAATCACCCGGAAGCGCGGCGTGGGCAGGCCGGCGGCGGCGACGATGCGCTTGGTCAGGGCCTTGTCGAGGGTCAGCGCGCAGACCAGGGGATCGGAGAAGGTGCAGGGAATGCCGTACATCTCGAGGAGCGAGGGAACCTGCGCCTCCCGGCTGCGTCCCGAGACGCCCTCAGCGATGTTGAAGACCAGATCCCAGCGGTCGCCGGCCACCAGCCGCTTGGCGAGCGCCCGGGCATGGCCGATCAGGTCCGGCTCGTAGCCCAGGTCGCGCAGCCCGTCGGCCAGCGCCGTGATCGTCTCCTCGGAATCAAATTCCGCCACCTGCTCGGCCGTGAATCCCTCACGCAGATAGTCCGAGCGCAGGTCGTAGACCATGCCGACCGAGAGCTTGCCGGAGCGGTGCCGGCGGCGCTCGACGACGTGCGGAGTCGCCGTCGGCCCGGAAACCGCCGTGCCCACGGCCGGCCGCGCCTCCATGGCCCGTTCGCCGACCCGCTGACGACGCCGCGCCAGGCGGGTGGCGTCGCGTGGCAGGATGCGCGTGCTGCGCCCGGCCGCCAGCTCCCAGACACCGCTGGCCGTTCCGGTGGGCTCGGCCCGGGCGGAGAGCGACTGCTCGCCGGAGACCGGCTCCGGATAGGAGACCAGCATGCCCTCGAAGTTGCGCAGGACGGTGTGCGTCGGACTAATCGAGACGATGTAGTTGGGCAGCACCGGCAGCTTGCCGCCGCCATGCGGAGAGTCGACGACATAGGTGGGGATGGCCAGCCCGTCGAGACGGCCACGCAGGTATTCCATGATCTCGATGCCGCGGGAGATCGGGGTGCGAAAATGCTCGACCCCGCGCACCAGGTCGCACTGGAAGAGGTAGTAGGGCCGGACCCGGATGCGCAGCAGTCCGCGAAACAGTTCGGCCAGAAGCTGGGGATCATCGTTCACCCCGCGCAACAGCACGGACTGGTTGCCCAGGACGATGCCCGCGTCGGCCAGCATCCGGCAGGCCGCCGCCGACTCGGCGGTGATCTCGGCGGGATGGTTGAAGTGGGTGTTCACGTAGATCGGGTGGTAGTTCTTCAGCATCGCCACCAGGTCGGCCGTGACGCGCATCGGCAAGGTCACCGGCGCCCGGGTGCCAAGGCGCACCACGTCGACGCTCGGCACCGAGCGCACGGCGGCGATCACCGCCTCCAGCGCCTGCGTGCTCATGGTCAGCGGGTCGCCCCCGGATATGATCACGTCGCGGATCTCGGGATGCGCCCTCAGATAGCGCACCGCCCGCTCCAGCCGCGTGTTGGAGATGCAGCTCTCGCGCTGCCCGGCCACCCGCTTGCGCGTGCAGTGCCGACAGTACATCGCGCACATCGAGGTGGCGATCAGCAGGGCCCGGTCCGGATAGCGGTGCACCAGCCCCGGCACCGGCGAGTCCTGGTCCTCCTCCAGCGGATCCTCGTGCAGATACGGAAAGTCGAACAGCTCCGCCGCCTGCGGCACGCTCATCCGGAAGATCGGGTCGGAGGCGTCCGGACGGCGCATCAGCGAGGCATAGTAGGGCGTGATGGCCAGGGGAAACTTGGCGGCGGCGGCGGGAATGCCAGCGGGATCGAGGGCGGGAAAGTATTCCTGGAGGCGGGGCACGGAACGGATGCGGTTGCGGAGCTGCCACTGCCAGTCCTGCCAGTCAGGCACATCCCCGCAGAGACGGACGCTCCCTCCGTAGTCGGGAACGACGTTGCGTATGGCATCCTGTTGATTCTCGGACTCCGCCGTCGAGACCGCGTCGTCCTGGCCGACCCGCTTCACCAGCACCGGATTGCCCATCGCCTCGCTCCTCCCGAGCAGTAAGGCTCCCCCCCGCGAAGGAGGAGAGCCCATGGTTTCCAACTACAGGTTGTTAGGCTCGCTGACTGCATGACCCAACATATGGTGTTTCAAGTATAATATGCGCTGAATTTTCGTTTGCGAATGAAATGCAAGGGGGGAATGAAATTTTTTTTGCCCCCCGGCCACGTGCGTGGAAAAGGCCGGCCGCCGTTCCCGGGAGGAGCGGCGGCCGGCCGTGGCAGGGGTTGCGCCGAAGGCTACGGCAGCGGATCGAACTGCTTCTTCTTGTCGTCGATGAGGAACTGGTCGTAGCCGTAGTTCCGGTAGTTGTCCATGGTGCCGGCGTCGACCGTGGCCTCCTTGATCTTCATGATGTCGCCGAGGGATCCGGAGGGGATTTTCTCCTCGGGAATGACCGGGACGACGCTCATGACCAGGACGAGCTGGGCCTTCTTGGTCGTCTCGGACTCGCTGGAGAGAGCCCAGCCGATGACCGGGAGGTCGCCGAGGTAGGGCACCTTGCTGACGCTCTTGACGACGGCGCGCTTTTCGAGCCCGCCGATGAAGAAGGTCTTGCCGTCGTTGTTGAGCATGACCTCGGTCTCGACGGTGCTGGCGTTGGTGATGCGCGGGGCGCCGTTGTCCTCGAAGCCGACCAGGCTGTCGTTCTGGAGAAGGACGCGCAGGCGGGTGGTCTTGGCGCTGACCACCGGGGCGACCTCCATGCGGAAGCCGTAGCCGGGCAGGTCGGTGACCGGGCTGTTGCTGGCCAACGCCTCGACATTGCGCTGGACGTCGCGCGGCACGTCGATGCTGTTGGCGGTGTTCCAGTCGGCAACCTCGACCCATTCGCCGTTGACCACGTCCCAGGCCTGCACGGCCAGGGCGAAGGCGCGGGCGTGGCGGCCGATGTCTCCGCCCTCCTTGTGGAAGGCGATGGTCCGATTGTCGATGTTCAGGCTGTAGGTGGTGACATTGCCGTTGGCGATACGGGCCATGGAGACCTTGCCGAGGAAGTTGGTCGAGAAGTCGATCTGCTTGCCCTCGGAGTCGAAGGCGAGGATGCGGATCTCGCCGCCCGCGAGGCCGCCGGTGGCGACGTCGAAGGTCACGAACTGCTGGTCGTTGAAGACCATGTACTCGTTCTGGATCAGGCCGGCCGCGATCGGGTCGCCATCGACGATGCCGAAGATGTTGGTGGTCTTGGCGATCACGCCGGTCTGGCCGTTGGCGACGGCGATGTGGCCGCGGGTCACGGTGCGGGCCTTGCCCTTGGCCATCAGGAAGTCAAGGTAGCGGCTGTTCCACTGCGGGCTGAGATTCACGTAGCTGGTGTCGCTGCTCTTGGTCTTCGAGACGCCCGCGTCCCAGGTCGTGTTCCAGCCGTCGCGGTAGCGGCCGCCAAGGGCTATGGCGCGCGAGCCCTCGCCGTTCTTCCAGGCCTGGAAGTCGGCGCCCAGCTTGGCGTCGTTCTCAGTGTCGATCTCGTACAGCGCATACTGGATGTCGACCTCCGCCGTCGGCGTGTCGTACAGCTCGAGCATCCGGGCGATGTTCTTGCGGCTGTAGGGTGGCACATAGAAGAGGATGGCATTCAGGTCGGACTCGGCGACGAACCGGTCGGCGCCGCCGTCCAGCTCCGTCAGGTCGGCCGCGACGTTCGCACCGACATTGGCGATCAGGGCGCGCAGCGACGTCGCATCCCAGTACTTGGGGAAGTAGGCGTAGGTGCTGAAGTCGCCAGCGGAGGTGATCTGCGGCTGGTCGAGCATCTCGACGACCTCGGAGATGCTCATCTGGCCCTCGCGCCTCTCGAAGCGGAAGTCCTCGGCCGAGACGATCAGCACGCCGGTGCCGTCGTTGTACTTGAGGCACTCGACCTTGCTCGTGCCGGCGCTGATCCGCTCGGCGCCGACCGCCTCGCGCAGGTAGGGCCGGATCTCATAGGGATCGGCATGCTTCAGGACATAGGTCTTGGTGAGGATGTCCGGGTCGTTGCTGGTGGAGATGAAGTGGACGGTGTCGGTCTCCTTCTCCACGTCGATCCGCAGGTGCGCCTGGACCTGGCTGCGCAGGAAGTCCGGGGTCGGGGGATCCGCGCTGAGGTAGGCCGGCAGCGCGCCGAGCAGCAGGCCGGCCAGGGTGATGCGATACGTGTTCATGGTCAGGTCTCCTTCTTGCTTGGGTCTGGTCGTTGCCATCGGCTACTCTGCATCGGCCTGCGCCGCCACCGCCTCTTGCTGGAGGATCTGCGCGGCGGTCACCACCTGGCCCGCCCATGGGGCGATCTCGCTGTCCGGATGGATCGCGCGCGCCTCGATGGTCACAAACATGTGGGCCGTCTGGATGGTGCGGGTCGAGGTGCCGAAGAGGTACTTCAGCCCGGGGATCTCGCCGAGCAGGGGCATGGCG
>CAZBDL010000040.1:0-13738 GCA_964490525.1 uncultured Victivallales bacterium
CCGCCCATCGCGAAGGCCGAGGCGAACTTGCCGTCGCGCCCGCCGCTCCAGCGGCCCTGTTCGACGCATCGCACCTCGACCGTCAGCTCCTTGTCCGGATGGATGATCACGCTGTAGGCGACCATCCGGTCCTGCTTGCCGCCGACGATGATCTCGCCCGCCGCGATGTACACCGGCAACCGCCCGCGATTGCGGATCACCACCACCGGCACCGACCCGCCTCCCTGCTCCACGATCACCACCACGTCCTGGCGGACCGCCTCGTCCAGCGTCAGATAGGCCCCGATCTCGGTCGGCGTCCGGCGCAGCACCGGATAGACGGCGATCGCACCATGAACTAGGGGCGCACCGACCCGATGGGCGGCATCGAGGTCGACGGGAAAGCCTGCGGCGACGGATCCGCCCGCCGTGGAACCGTCGGCCGCTCCCGCCTTGAGAATGGCAACGATCAGGGCCTCCGACGCCCCGGCCCGCTTCAGCGCGACGATGTCGTCGGCGGACAGCGCGATGCCCGCGCCAGCCTTCACGATGAAGGCCCGGATGACCTCCTCGCCAACCTCTGCCTCAAGCAGCCGCACGATCTCGCCGACGCCGCCGCCGGGCCCGTCGCCCTTCGCCGGTGCCGCCCCGATCCCCGCCATCAGCAGCGCCAGGCCGTAGGCCAGCACCGCCCGCCGCCAGCCGCCGCGTCCCGTTCCGGTCGTCCTCATGGCCGCCTCCTTTCCAGGGGTTTGCTCTACGGGAATAGACGCCCCCGGTGCCCGGATTGCGGCCTGCCAACCGCAAGGAGAATGTCAAGACATCGTAAGCGGGTTGGCGAATTCGACGCCGAGGAGCGGCGGCTCGCGGCATTTCGGGCATCTCTGAAGCCACGAAGCCCACCAAGAGTTCAATGGTGCTCCACCATAGAAAGCAACGAGGAAAGATGAAGAAAATGGCAAATGCCTCCTGGCCTGCCAATGTCTCCTGATCAATCTAGCGGTGAGTTCTCCGGGCCGGGCCGCCTTAATCCTGGGCGTCAATCCGGATCTCGACGCCCCGTTGCGGATGCCACGTGATGACGCCGCCCTGGAAGCGCGTGGTCCATTGGCCGTCGGGACCGTCAATGGCGACATCCGTGACCGGATACCCCAGCCGACCGCCCCCACCGCCAGCTTTGCACCAGGCCGAGTAGGGCTCGCCGAAGACCGCAAATGCGCCCAAGTCGGGATGCCAGTAGATCGCCCCGCGCTCGCCGAACTGGCTGAATCGCCCGCCGCCCGGGGCGTCCTCCTCGTCCGCCGTCGGATACCCCAGCCCGGGATGGGTTTCCCAGCCCAGGGCCGCCCACTTGTCGCGGATCGCACCGTAGATGGCATGCGCCCCGGTGGTGGGCGACCAGTAGATCGACCCGCCGGAGTAGTGGACATATCGCCCCTGCCGGTCAGGGCAGGTGCAGACCGCGGTTTCCGGCCTGCCCAAAAATCCCTCGGCCCCGCCCAGTTCATTCCATTTGGCCTCGATCATCGCCCTGGGGTTGGCCAGGTCCTCGCCGGAAGGCGGCTGGCCATGGTCGAGCTGTTCGGCCAGGGCGGCCTTCGCCGAATTCTCCTTGCTGGCCAGGACGCCGCAAAGGTCCTCCCATACGGGTTGTGCGGCAATATCGGCGCAATCGCTGGCCGTGTTCCTGGACGCAACGGCGTTGAATGTGGCGCCGTCCGGCGCCGTCGCCGTCCCGGCCAGGCGGTTCTTGTCGCCGCCGTCCATGGCAAGCTCCAGCCTCCACCCGCCAAGCAGGTCCCAGCGCGGCGCAGGATGGTCAAAGTCAATGAAAATCGTCTGACGTGTCCCGCTCAACGCCCCGTTGACGCGGACCTGCCGCGCGGGATCTCCGTCGATGAAGAAGGTTCCCAGGCGGCGGTCTTGCAGGACCTTCCCGTCTTCATCGCAAACGTTGGCATGAGCAAATGCCCGGTTCATCATTCCGGGAATGTGATAGAGGTCGAAGACGCCTTGGTGATCGGCAAACGTAAGCGTCCATCGTCCAAGATGAGCCACCTCAGGCCAGGCTGCCGGCTTCGCCAGTTCGGCGATGTGGTACGCCCATGAGCCATATTTGATGTAGTCGTATTCGAGGTAAGTGAATCCTCCGGCTCCCGGAGTGGCGGTCGGGCCGGCGCTGTTCTTGGCGATGAAGAACCGGTTGTCCGGATCGCTGCGGTCATACCCGACGAGAAGCATCCTGTGGCCGGAGGACGCAGGAGCGGCCGGCCCGGTGTATCTCCACACGGGGGAATTCATGTCGCCGGCGGCGATGAAGCCCCAGATCACCTCGTGCCCGGCGGCCAAGACCGCCTCAAGGGCCTGCGGATTGGCAGCATCCTCCTGCTTGAGGATCTTGAACGATTTGATCTTATAGTATTTGGGGGCCATCAGCGCAGAAAGAGGCAGACGGCGTGGATCCAGGTTGAACGTGTCGACATGGAACTGCTGACGCCAATAATGATCCGACGGATCGGGGACGGGATGCGGAACCGTCATGTTCATGTACAAGGGGAAGTATCGTTCCTCCGGGATGCCGAAAAGCGTGCACAGTTCGCTCACGCCGTCGAGCATGTAGGACTCGGAGAGCGCCAGGCTCGACTCCGCCCTGGTTATGTCCGGCAAGCATATTTCATCGGTGATCGCCCCGTTCTCGGTCTTCCGGAACTCGACATGCAGCAAGGCGCTCAAGTACACCGAAAAATGTTCGGACAGGTCCAGCTTGCCATATCCCAGGCGGTGGTATTCGGCCTCCATGGCGGCGACGATCCCATAATGCGCGCAGGTGCCCCCCAATTGCGTCCGGATCGGCGTCTGATCCTGGCGCAGGTCGACTCTGGGAGGCGTCTCTTGAGCACTGGCGAAAGAGCATGACGACAGGATGACCGAGGCCGAAATCGCGCTGGCGACAATCTGGCGCTGAGACGTCATGCCCATGCCTCACGAGGCAACTTTGGGATTCCACGCATGGACAATCCAGGTCAGGGATTCGGGACGGGCGTGTCCGGGGCATCAACCAGCACGGCCATCCAGTCCAGGACGTCCTGGAGATGGCGACGCTCATCGGCGCTGATCTGGTTGTCCGCCACCGCATTCTCCAGGAAGACCAGGAGATTCTTGGCCCCGAGCTGGGGAATGTCACGGGACTCCAGCGCCTCCCGCATCCCGTCCGAGTTCTTCTCCTGGCTGGAGATCGCAACCACGGAGCGGATCACCGGAATGATTTCCCGCCGGATCCGCTCGCAGTCGTAGTCCTCCGCATGGAACTGCCGCCCGCGCGGCGGCGGATTGACCCCGCACACCTCGGCGATGATCGCGAAGTAGTCCATCAGCGCCCGGTTGCGCTGCCCCTCAATCTCGTAGCTGTTCGCGGCGTTGTTGGTGGCGCCGCTGCGGACGACGCTGTCGAGCACCAGGCGCATCTCCCAGGCGCACCGCTCGCGCGCCGCCTCCAGGCGCGCCCGCTGCTCCTCGCTGACCGGATGGCCGCGAGTCGCCCGCCGCCAGCAGGTCGCCTGCGGATCGGGCACGTGGGTGTCCAATGCCTCGTCGTCCGGCAGCCCCTCACGCCGCATCCGCTCCAGCTCCGCCCCGCGGGTCTGCTGGAAGTAGTGCCCGCGCCCCGTGGTCGCCGTAATCCCGCGCCCATCGAAGCGCAGTCCGTCCTGCGGATCGACCTGCCAGTTTGCCTCGTCCCAGGTGCCGTCGGCCGCCGCCTGCGCGCTGCCGTCGCGGTTGAACACCACCCGGATCGGCGTGGCCAGCCGCGTCCCTGGCGCCAGGCCATCCGGATTGTTCGCCGACCAGCCGGCGTGGGTCACGTGCATGATCACGCTGCCTTCATAGACGTCCACCACCACGTTGTGCCCCTGGACTTCGTAAACGAAGTGCGTCCCCACCGCCGAGCTGACCAGATTGTTGTGCACCACGTTGACGTACTTCCCGCGCCAGCGCTCGCGGTTGACCAGGCAATCCACCTTGCCCTTGACCAGGCCCAGGGTGATGCCGCGGGAGAAATAGTTGACGCTGACCTCGGTGTCGGGATGGACGATGACGTCGACCGCCTCGTTAAGGATCATCGTCGCGGTCCGGTGCTCGGTGGCCACCACCGTCCCGCTCGGGACGCCGAGGTTGGTGCCGCCCGCCTGCTGGAACTGGGTCTGATTCGGCCGCCACAACTTATAGGCGGCACCCTCCCCGGTGATCCGGAACGTCTCGTTCGGGAGGAAGACGGACTCCCGCCCGGTCGCCGCCACCCGCGGCGGCGCTGGCGGATCGATTGCCCACGCCGCGCCCGCCAAGAGGCAACCAGCGAATCCCGCCGCCAGCATACGCCACATCATAGCCACATCCTCCGGGTTGATCGATGGATCGCCGACCTGAGAACGGACGATTTCAGCTTGGAATCTAAGGAAGGGAAATGGTCGCCGCCTGGGCGGGGCCAGCCGAGACAGCAAGGGCCTGGACGCCAATCCTTTGCCCGTTCTCAACGACAGCCATCTCGTACTGGCCGGCGAGCAGGAGGAACCTGGCGGGATTGTCGGAGAGAGCCGCCACCATGCGCCCGGCCTGGGTGATTTCGACATACGGGAAGCGGCCCGAGCCCGGGGCGTGGCCACCCCCGTTGACCGTGACGGCAACATGGGCGCAAGGCACCTCGACCGTCGGGGTGATCGTGCCGCCAGGCGTGACCACGAGATCCCCAGGAACCTCGAAGGACTGCGCGGCGGAAAGCTGGATGCGGGCACGGTAGGAGCCAGCCGCCAGCTGGAAGCGGGCTGGCGACTCGTTGAGCGCGGCGACCATCTGCCCCCCGCTCAGGATCTGGATCTGGGGGGCCGGGAAGATTGGCTGTCCGCCCGCCGCCAGCGTCAGCACCAAGGTGCCGGTGCCGGTGTTGAGGACGACCTCGACGGTCTGGCCGGCGACGACCTCGACCACCGTGGGCGGAGTCTCGGCATCTTGCCCGACATGGGCGGAGGCCCGATAGCGTCCGGGAACCAAGGAGAAGAGGCAAGGATTGTCGCTCAGGCTCAAGGGTGCGGCATCCGGACGATCCAAGGCACAGACGGTGACCGTCGGGTTGACCGCCAGGCCCGCTTCGCCTTCGCGAACCGTGACGCTGAGGCGGCCTTGCCCGGGCTCCGGCGGGGCGACAGCCGGGGTGCCGGCGGCGGCCTCTCCGTCCACGCGGAAATATGCCATCCCCGGCTGAGGGCGACCGACAAAGCAGAGGTGGGTGAAGCCATACTTGCGGATGATCTCCATGGACTTTCGCGCCGCGGCTTCGTCTTCGCCAAACTGGACCAGCCAAAGCTCGCCGTCGACCAGAGTCCACCCGCAGCGGAGGCGCTTGACCTCCAGCCGCTCCGGGTTGAAGGGGATGGTATCCTCGTCGGCCAGCGCGCCCACCGGCACCGCCTCGCCGACCAACCAATACTCCAGGCCGAGGTGGGGCCCGGAGCGGCCAACGTGACAGCGCTGGCTCAAGCGGTAATGGCGGATGACGGCAACCATGCGCTCGGCCTCGGCTTGGCGCTGGCCGAAGTCGGCCAGGCAACGATCGCCAGCCATCACCTTCCAGGCCCCTTGGAGATTGCGGGCCTGGACCTGGTCGGGATTGAAGGACAGGCTGTTCTCGCTGTCGCCACGCCCGGTCAAGACCAGCAGGCTGGCGATCCCCAGCACCACCACCAACAGCAGCAGCAACTTCCGGCGCACGGCAGACCCCCTTTGTCCGAGTACCGCTGAGTACGGCTCGCGTGATGAATCCCTGACGCACATCGCCGGGCTGGGAGGCACGCCATCGTGCAAGGACAGCCAAGCCATGGACAACCATATCCCGGCGACGATACTTGTCAACTGGCCGCTCCGCTTCCCCTGCAGGCAGATGCCGTGGCGACGGCAAAACCGCATCCCGGCTTGCACTTGCCGCCCCTCCTCAGTATGCTTCGGGCTGCACCCTGGCGGAGGCATGGGCATGGGCGACGACGACACACGGGGCCGGACGGGACGAGGCCGCCCCCTGCTGATCCTGCTGGCGGGGCTGCTGCTGGCGCAGGTCCTCGGCCTGGCCTTTTCGGGCAGTCTGCCCCAGCGTCTGCACACGCTGCTGTGGCGCGGCGACCGCTCCTCGCTCCAGCTCTGCGAGGGACTTGACGGCTTCCTCGACCAAGTCGCGCCGGACGGCAACCTCTTCCTGCAGTACGAGGGCTTCGAGACCCTGGCGGACGGGCGGAAGTCGGCTAGCCTGATCTATTTCCGCAGCGTCTACCATCTTTGGCCACGTCGGGTCTACACCGGCCCCGAGGATCGGGTCATCACCCATGGCGACAACCTCGTCGGTAAGCCGACCCCCGTTCCGGATGCGGCCTGGCTCCGGGCGCGCGACGTCCGCCATTGGCTGGTCTTCCAGGCGACGCCGACGGGAGCCGTGTCGTGGCGCGAGATGCCGGTGGCGACGGATCCGACCCCGGCCACCGACGCCTCCCGACCCCGTGACACCGGCAACCTGGGGCCAGCGGCCATCCTCTGGATCGGGCTCTACCTCCTGGCCATCCTGCTGCTGGGCATCGGCCTCCACGACTGGGCCCGGGGGGGGCGCGCGGCGACACCGTCCCCCTTGCTCCTGGCGGAAGGCTGGATGCTCGGCATGGGCGGGGCCGCGCTGCTGGCCTATTGGCTGGCCCTCGCCGGCATGCCCATGAGGCGTCCGGCCATTCTGCTGCTTTTCGCCGCGGGCACGGCGCTGTTCGCCTGGCGTCGCCCCTGGCGGCACGGCCCGAAAGCATCGTCGGCGCCGCCGCTGGCAACCCTTTCCCCGGGAGAGCGATGGGGTACCGCCGGTGCCATCGCGCTGATCCTCGCCAGCACGGCGGTCGTCGGCCTCAACGCCCTGGCCCTGCCGGTGTACGACGTTGACGGCTTCGCCCTCTGGGGCCTGAAAGGCAAGGTGCTCTTCAGCGCGGGTCTGACCGACAGCTATTTCCGCCAGCCCAACCTGGGCTTCAGCCAGCTGGACTATCCGCTGCTCGGGCCATTCCTGGCGGCAGGCATGCATGCGGCTGTCGACACTCTGGCCGACAGCTTCGCACGCCTGCCCCTGGTTCTCGGGCATCTCGCCTTTGCCGGAGCCCTGGCTCTCCGTCTGCGCACCTGGTTGCGCCCCGCCGACGCCCTCGCCATGGCCGCCATCCTCCACGGCGCCGCCGCCATGGTGCAATGGGCCGGGGGCGGCAGCATGGACACTCTCCTGGCCCTCTTCTACATGGCCAGCGCCGGCAGCCTGGCCACCTATCTGACGACCCGCGACCCCGGCGACCTGCGCACCGCCTGCCTGTGCACCGCCTTCCTGGCCTTCACCAAGAACGAGGGCATGCCCCTGGCTATCATCAACTTGGCCGTCGTCGCCGCCATGGTGCGGAATTCGCGCGTCGATCTCCGCCGCCTCGCCTTCGTCGCTGGCGGCGTGCTGCTGCTCTGGCTCCCCTGGGGCCTCTGGGCACGCCACCTGCCGCATCTCCACGAGAACTATCCCGGGCAGTTGCCCAAGCTGGCCGACCCCGAGGCCTGGCACCGGCTTCCCGGCATCCTCGCCGACTTCGCCGGACACCTGCCGAACTGGCGGCGCTGGGGCCTGCTCTGGCTAACCGTCCCGGCCGCCGCCGCCGCCGTCCACGCCTGGCACCGCCGTCCCTCCCCGGCGACCATGGCCCTGCTCCTCATGGGTGCCGCCCACCTCGGCCTCTACATCGTGATCTACATCATCTCGCCATGGCCGCTGGACAACCTTGCCGCCGCCGCCACCGAGCGCCTTCTCCTTCATCTTGCCCCCCTCGCGCCGCTTCTCGCCGCCACCCTGGCGGCTGGCAAGACCGCCCCCGAGGGTGTAAGCATATGCCCTTTCGGAACGCCCGTCGAACCCGACCCCCAGCCCAACGGAAAGGACATCCCATGCAGCCTCCCCTGAAGGTCGCCTTGAGCGGCAAGGTCGCCGTCGTCACCGGCGGCGGCGGCGTCCTCTGCGGCGCCATGGCCCAAGCCCTCGCCGCCTGCGGCGCGAAGGTCGCCATCCTCGACCTCCGCCAGGAGAACGCCGACAAGGTCGCAACGCAGATCCGCCAGGACGGCGGGGAGGCGATCGGCCTGGCCGCGAACGTCCTCGAGAAGGACAGCCTGGCGGCGGCCGCGGCGAAGCTCGCCGCCGCCTACGGCCCGTGCGACATCCTGGTCAACGGGGCTGGCGGCAACCACCCCAAGGGCACCACCGGCAACGAGACCATGACCCCGGGGCTGCTCAAGGACAAGGCGGAAGACCTGATCTCCTTCTACGACCTCGACGCGGCGGGCATCCAGTTCGTCTTCAACCTGAACTTCCTCGGCACCCTCCTGCCGACCCAGGTCTTCACCCGCGGCATGGCCGAGCGCGGCGCCGGCTCGATCATCAACATCTCCTCGATGAACGCCTTCCGTCCGCTCACCAAGATCCCCGCCTACAGCGGGGCCAAGGCGGCGGTCAGCAACTTCACCCAGTGGCTGGCCGTGCACTTCGCCCCGGTCGGCATCCGCGTCAACGCCATCGCCCCGGGATTCTTCCTCACCGACCAGAACCGCGGCCTGCTCACCCGGCCCGACGGCTCCTTCACACCGCGCGCCGAGAAGATCATCGCCCATACCCCGATGGGGCGCTTCGGCAAGCCCGAGGAGCTGCTCGGCGCCCTGCTCTGGCTGGTCGACGACCGGGCCGCCGGCTTCGTCACCGGCACCGTCATCCCGATCGACGGCGGCTTCTCCGCCTATTCCGGCGTATAGGCCGGCCCGCACGAACCCCAGAACGGGACATCGCCCGCCTTGAGCATCTCCTCATCCGCGTCGCCATCCGGCCCCCGGCCGGGGGACACGGTCATCGTCGGGGCTGGCCCGGCCGGCCTGGCGACGGCGCATGGCCTCCGCCAGCGCGGCCGCCCCTGCCTGGTCCTGGAGCAGGGCGACGGGCCCGGCGGCCTCAGCCGCACGCTCGATCATCGCGGCTGGCGCGCGGACCTGGGCGGACACCGCTTCTTCTCTCGCAACCGGCGCATCGTCGAGCTGTGGCGGGAGACCCTGCCGCCCGGGGAGATGCTGACGCGCCGCCGGGTCTCCAGCATCTACTATGCCGGACGCTTCTTCAGCTATCCCCTGCGTCCCGCCGAGGTGCTGCGGGTGCTCGGCCCGGCCAACGCCATGCGCATCGGCGTCTCCTACCTGCGCCGCCGCCTCGCCCCGCTGCGACCGGAGGACCGCTTCGACGCCTGGGTGCGCAACCGCTTTGGCGACAGGCTCTACGAGATCTTTTTCCGCGACTACACCCGCAAGGTCTGGGGCCGCGACCCGGCCACGATCGACGCCGCCTGGGCGATGCAGCGCATCCGCTCCCTGACCTTGGGCGGAGCGCTCCGCCAGGCCCTCGGCATCGGCCCGCGCCAGGCCGCCACCAGCCTGATCGGCGAATTCGCCTATCCCCGCCTCGGCCCCGGCCAGATGTACCAGGCCCTGGCGGCACGGGTCCTGGCCGCCGACGGCAGGATCGCCTACCGCCACCAGGTCCGGCGCATCCGCTGGCAGGCCGACGGCGACCCGCCCGGCCCCAGGGTCGTCGCCGTCGTCAGCGACACACCCGACGGGCCCCGCGAACACCCCTGCGCCGCGCTCGTCTCGAGCATGCCCCTGGACGAACTGGTCGCGGCCCTCGAACCCGCCCCCCCTGCGGCCGTCCTCGCCGCCGCCCAATCCCTGGCCTACCGTTCCTTTGTCAGTGTCAACCTCGTCTATCCCCGGCAACCCGACCGCCGGGACCAATGGCTCTACCTCAATTCCGACGACGTCGCCGCCGGGCGCTGCCAGTTCTACCATAACTGGAGCCCGGACATGGCCCCCCCCGGCAATGACGGCGCCTGCCTCGGCTTCGAGTACTTCTGCGACCAGGACAACGCCACCTGGGCCATGCCCGACCCCGACCTCTGCCGCCTTGCCGAGGCCGACGCCGCCCGCCTGCCCTTCCTCCGCGGCATGCGCCCGGTCGATGGCTTCGTCGGACGCTACGCCAAGGCCTATCCCTGCTACTTCGACGACTATGCCCGCGCCGTCGCCGTCATCCGCGACTTCCTGGCCGACTTCACCAACCTGATCCCGGTCGGCCGTTATGGCCAGTTCCGCTACAACAACATGGATCACGCCATCGAGACCGGCCTGCTCGCCGCGCGCAGGCTGCACGGCGAGGATGTCGACCCCTGGGCCGTCAACGAGGAAGGCCTCTACCACGAACAGGAGGACGAGTCATCGCCATGCTGATCATCGCCGACGACAAGATCCCGTTCCTGCGGGGCGCACTGGAGGCGCATGCCGAGGTCCGCTACCTGCCCGGCGCGAAGATTGCGCCAACGGATGTGCGTGACGCCGATGCGTTGCTGGTGCGCACCCGCACCCGCGGCGATGCGGCGCTGCTCGCCGGATCCCGCGTCCGCTTCGTGGCCACCGCGACCATCGGCTTCGACCACCTCGACACCGCCTGGTGCGAGGCCAACGGCGTCGCCTGGACAAGCGCCCCCGGCTGCAACGCCGCCTCGGTGCAGCAGTACCTCGCCTCGGCCCTGCTCAACCTGGCGGGCGAGACCGGCACGGCGCTGGCGGGCAAGACCCTCGGCGTGGTCGGCGTCGGCAACGTCGGCCGAAAAGTTGCGAAACTCGCGGAAATCCTCGACATGAAGGTCTTGCGCAACGATCCTCCCCGCGCCCGGGCCGAGGGTGCGGCGGGCTTCGTGCCCTTGGACCGCTTGTTGGCGGAGGCCGACGTCGTCACCCTCCACGTGCCCCTCAACAAAACTGGCGCAGACCGCACCGTACGCCTGGCCGACGCCGCCTTCCTCGCCCGCATGAAGCCCGGTGCCTGGCTGATCAACAGCTCCCGCGGCCCGGTCGTCGACCCCGAAGCTCTGAAGGCGGCCCTCGACTCGGGACATCTCGCGGCGGCCGTCCTCGACGTCTGGGATCCGGAGCCCGAGATCGACCGCGGCCTGCTGGCGCGGATCCGCTACGCCACCCCGCACATCGCCGGCTATTCGACCGACGGCAAGGCCAACGGCACCGCCATGAGCGTACAAGCCCTGAGCCGCCATTTCGGCCTTGGCCTCGACGATTGGCAGCCCCAGGCCATCCCCCCCCCTCCCGCGCCGGTCATCGCCCTGCCGGGCGGGTGCGACGGCGAAGCCGCCCTCCGCACGGCGGTCAACGCCACCTATGACATTCGTGCCGACGACGCCCGCCTGCGCGCCTCGCCGGAGACCTTCGAACGCCAGCGCGGCGACTACCCCCTGCGCCGCGAGTTCCCCGCCTTTACCCTCACTGCCGCCAACGTCTCCCCGGCAACCGCCGACCGCCTCGCCGCCCTCGGATTCTGCCTCGGGAAGAGATGACCCCGGAAAGGGCCCGAACCGCCCCCGTCTCGCCCCATGCCGTATACCCTGGCACAGACCGTTGCATTTGCCGAGCCCAGCATTAGAGTATGGTCCGCTTGGATCAAATGTATTCGCTGGCGATAGAATCAACCTTGGGAGAGCACCGCATGACCGCAGCGCAGAAGAAGGCCGACATCGGCCTGGTGGGCCTGGCCGTGATGGGCGAGAACCTGGTCCTGAACATGGAGAGCAAGGGCTTCACGGTGGCGGTGTTCAACCGCACGGTGGAGAAGGTGGACGCCTTCATGGCCGGGCGCGGGAAGGGCAAGAAGTTCATCGGCTGCCATGACCTCAAGGAGCTGTGCGCGAACCTTGCGCGGCCGCGCAAGGTCATGCTGATGGTCAAGGCGGGCAAGCCGGTGGACGACTTCATCGAACTGGTCCTGCCGCACCTGGAGGCGGGCGACATCGTCATCGACGGCGGCAACAGCCATTTCCCGGACACGATCCGCCGCACCAAGTACCTCCAGGGCAAGGGCATCCTCTTCATCGGCACCGGCGTCTCCGGCGGCGAGGAGGGGGCGCTGAAGGGCCCGTCGATCATGCCCGGGGGCCATCCCGACGCCTGGCCGCACGTCAAGCCGATCTTCCAGGCGATCTCGGCGAAGGTCGCCGACGGCAGCCCGTGCTGCGAGTGGGTCGGCAACGACGGCGCCGGCCACTACGTGAAGATGGTCCACAACGGCATCGAGTACGGCGACATGCAGATGATCTGCGAAGCCTACTTCCTGATGAAGGAGGCGCTCGGCATGAGCGCCGCCGAGATGCACGACGTCTTCGCCGAGTGGAACGAGGGCGAACTGGACAGCTACCTGATCGAGATCACGCGCGACATCCTCAAGGAGACCGATCCGGAGACCGGCAAGCCGATCGTCGACATCATCCT
The DNA here is from genome assembly GCA_964490525.1 of uncultured Victivallales bacterium. Classification (GTDB taxonomy): domain Bacteria; phylum Verrucomicrobiota; class Lentisphaeria; order Victivallales; family CAZBDL01; genus CAZBDL01. Next base: position 12,400 of record CAZBDL010000040.1, read on the forward strand.
CGACACGGCCGGCCAGAAGGGCACCGGCAAGTGGACCAGCCAGAGCGCCCTGGATCTGGGCGCGCCATCCTCGACCATCGCCGAGGCCGTCTTCGCGCGCTGCGTCTCCGCGATCAAGGAGGAGCGCCTCGCCGCCGCCAAGGTCCTGGTCGGCCCCTGCGCCGAGTACAAGGGCAACCGCGGCGAGTTCATCGAGGACATCCGCCGCGCCCTCTACGCCTCCAAGGTCTGCTCCTACGCCCAAGGCTTCCAGCTCCTGCGCCTGGCCGCCGCCGAGCACCAGTGGCAGCTCAACTACGGCGACATCGCCCTGATGTGGCGCGGCGGCTGCATCATCCGCGCCAAGTTCCTCGGCGACATCAAGAAGGCCTTCGACGGCAACCCCGCCCTCGCCAACCTGCTCCTCGACCCCTTCTTCAAGGAGGTCATCGACGACTGCCAGGCGTCCTGGCGCAAGGTCGTCGCCGCCGCCGCCCAGCTCGGCATTCCGGTGCCCGCGTTCAGTAGCGCCCTGGCCTACTATGACGGCTATCGCACGGCCCGCCTCCCCGCCAACCTGCTCCAGGCCCAGCGCGACTACTTCGGCGCCCACATGTACGAGCGCACCGACAAGCCGCGCGGTCAGTTCTTCCACACCGACTGGTCCGGCCTCGGCGGCAACACCACCTCCAGCACCTACGTGGTGTAGGCAGCCAGGACGACGAGGCGGGGGGGGCGGGGGGCAAGGCGGGTGCCAGCGCACCGTCGCGGGCCGTGCCAGTTTCGGCGAAACGGGCATACCCCGCGGAAAACGCTCAACGTCCAAGGGACGATTGCGTTCAGTGTTCAGTGTTGAGCGTTGAGCGTTTTCTTGCCTTCCGCCGGTATTACAATATATTACCCGATGGACACAGCAAGGAGTTGGCGATGGCGGCGACGAAGCAGGCGATGGTGACGCTGAAGGTGGACGCGGACCTGGCGCAGGCGCTGAAGGCGCTGCCGAACCGTTCGGAGTTCATCCGCCAGGCGATGCTCAAGGCCCTGGACAATGCCTGTCCGCTCTGCCAAGGCACCGGCATGCTCTCGGTCGCCCAGCGCCGCCACTGGGACCGCTTCGCCAAGCGCCATCCCCTGGTCCATTGCGCCGAATGCGACACCTACCATCTGGATTGTCGACAGGGCGGCAGTCGCGGTGATTGCCGATAGGTCAAATCGATTGATATTCACCATGAAGGACATGAAGAACACGAAGGCGGGAGAGGAGTTGGTCATGAGACGGAGTTGGTGTTGGCGAGTATGGCTTTTCGGCATGGCGCTGGGGCTGCTGGGGGTTGTCGGCGCCGCCGAGGCACCGCGGTCC
>CAZBDL010000041.1:0-13669 GCA_964490525.1 uncultured Victivallales bacterium
GGAGCCGCCGCCGGGGTCGCCGCGCCGCAACGAACCCAACGACCACTGCTTCTTCCAGTCCGCCGACGGAGCCTGGCATCTCTGGGCATGCGTCCGCAACACGGGCGTCGGCCGCATCCTCTGCCACTGGGAGGCGGCATCCCTCCTCGACTCGCCCTGGCGGTTCACCGGCGAGGTCATCCGCGCCGACCGGCAGGCCGGCGAGAGCATCTGCGACTGGCAGGGCGAGGAGTTCATCCAGTCGCCCTTCGTCGTGCGCGACGGCAACGCCTGGCACATGTTCTACGGCGGCTACGACACCGGGCGCGACGCCGCGGGCAAGCCGACCGCCGACTACAACCGGGCCGAGAAGCAGATCTGCCTGATGACCTCGCCGGATGGCCGCACCTGGACGCGGCATCGCGACACCGACGGCCACAGCCGGGTGTTCGCGGGGCCCGGCGCCGTGCGCGACCAGTTCCTCGTCAAGCTCGACGGGCTCTGGCACATGTACTACAGCGGTCACCATGACGCAAACCGCACCCATGCCGGCATCTACCTGCGGACTTCGCCCGACCTCCTCGCCTGGTCCGACTGGCGGCTGGTCCACTACGACCCCGCCCCGGACGGAGAGCCCCCGATCATCCCGGAGTCGCCGGTGGTCGTCCGGCGCGGCGCATGGCACTACCTGTTCCGCAGCTCGCGGCACCCGGTCAACGTCCTGCGCAGCCGCGACCCGGCGGACTTCGGCATCGGCGACTGCCGGGCCCATTACGCGGGCAGCCTGGCGGTGACCGCGCCGGAGATCGTGCGCGGGGCGGACGGCCGCGACTACATCAGCTCGATCCATGACGGCCACGACTACGGCATCAGCCTGCGCCGCCTGGACTGGCGGGAGGATCCCGACCATGACTGACCCTGGCCACGCCGAACTTGCGGCCCTGGCGCACTGGACCAGACGGACGGTGCTGGCCATGAACCATGCGGCGGGCAGCGGCCACACCGGCGGCAGCTTCTCCTGCGCCGAAATCCTGACCGTGCTCTACGAACGGGTATTGCGGGTTGACCCGCGGCACCCGGACGATCCCGGACGCGACCGCTTCATCCTGAGCAAGGGCCACGCCGCCCCGGCCCTCTATGCGACGCTGGCCCGCAAGGGGTTCTTCCCGGAGGCGCTGCTGCCGAGCCTGCGCCAGACCGGATCGTCGCTGCAAGGGCATCCGTGCATGTTCAAGGTGCCGGGCATCGACATGAGCACCGGCTCGCTCGGGCTGGGCCTCTCGGTCGGCGTCGGCATGGCCCTCGCCGCCCGCCTCCAGGGCGCGGCCTGGCGGACGGTCGTGCTGTGCGGCGACGGGGAACTGGACGAGGGCCAGAACTGGGAGGCGATGATGGCGGCGGCCAAATGGCGGCTGGACGGGCTCCTGCTGATCGTCGACCGCAACGGCGTCCAGCTTGACGGCACCGTCGCCGAGGTCATGCCCCAAGGCGACCTGGCGGAGAAGATCGCGGCCTTCGGCCTCAGGGTCCACCGCTGCGACGGCCATGACTGCCGCGCCCTGCTCGGGGCCTGCGAAACCGCCCTCGCCGGCCCCGGCCCCGCCGCCATCATCGCCGACACGGTCAAGGGCAAGGGAGTCTCGTTCATGGAGGGCAAGGCGGAGTGGCATGGCAAGCCGATCAATGCCGCCGACTATGCCCGCGCACTGGCCGAACTGGGCGAAGAGGTGGCACCATGACCCAGCCCGCCCCCATGCCGATGCGGGTCGCCTTCGGCCAGGCCTTGGCCCGCCTCGGCCACGAGCATCCCCGCCTGGTCGTCCTCGATGCCGACGTCTCCAGCAGCACCCAGACCCGGCTGTTCGCCGAGGCCTTCCCGGACCGCTTCTTCAACTTCGGCATCGCCGAGGCGAACATGGTCGCCGCCGCCGCCGGCCTGGCGGCCAGCGGCCTGATCCCCGTGGTCAGCACCTTCGCCTTCCTGCTGGCCCTGCGCGCCGCCGATCCCCTGCGCAGCCTGGTCGCCTACAACGGCCTGGACGTCAAGCTGGTCGGCGGCTATGCCGGCCTGTCGGACCATGCCGACGGGGCCAGCCACCAGGCCGTCGAGGACATCGCCATCATGCGCGCCATTCCCGGCATCACGGTGGTCGCGCCCGGCGACCTGACCGAGACGGAGATGGCGACCGCGGCAATGCTGCGTCATCCGGGCCCGGTCTACCTGCGCCTGTCCCGGCAGCCGGTCCCCCGCCTGTTCGGCCCGGATCATCCGTTCGTCATCGGACGCGGCCTCGTCCTGCGCCCGGGACACGAGGTCACCCTGGCGGCGACCGGCACCATGGTGCCGCTGGCCTTGGCAGCGGCGGAACGGCTTGCCGATGACGGAATCGACGCCATGGTACTGGATCTGCATACGGTCAAGCCCCTGGACGAGGCGCTGGTCATGACGGCGGCGCGGGAGACCGGGGCCCTAGTCACCATCGAGGAGCACAGCATGGTCGGCGGCCTGGGCGAGGCGGTCGCCGCAGCGCTCGCGGAGGGCTGTCCGGCCCCCCTCCGCCGGTGCGGCATTCCCGACCGCTTCGGGGAATCCGGGGACTATGACGAGATCCTCGCCCGGGCCGGCCTGTCCGTGGATCACGTGGTCGCCGCCGCCCGGGAGGCCATCGCGGCAAAGCCATCAACCAGGAGGAGACGCCCCCATGCCCCCCGCTGACCACCTTGCCATCAAGCGCCGGCAACGGGCCGCGGCCCTGCTGCGGGAATTCAAGGGCGAGGACTATGTCTTCGGACTCGATTGCCTGGGCCGGGTCGGCGAGCTGGCGGCGGCGACGGGCGGACGGCGTGTGGCGGTGGTCGCCGGCGGCGTCGGCAAGCCCTGGGGAGAACCCCTGCACCGAGCCTTGCGCGCCGCGCTGCAGGCGGCCGGGACGGCCCTGGCCGGGGAGATCATCGCCGGGGCCGCCCCCAATTCCCCGCGCGAGGACGTCTTCCGTGTTGCCGAGGCGCTGCGGGAGCAGTCCCCCGACGTCGTCGTCGCGGCAGGCGGCGGCAGCGTCATCGACGCCGCCAAGGCCTCGCTCTGCTGGCTGGCCCTGGGCGACCTCCATCCGGACTTCGACGCCTACCTGGGCATGGACACCATCGCGCCGCGCCTGGCGGCGGCCGGGCGCGCCCTCCTGCCGCTGGTCGCGGTCCAGACCGCCTCGGGCTCGGCGGCGCACCTGACAAAGTACAGCAACATCACCGACCTGGCGACCGGCCAGAAGCTGCTGATCATCGACCCGGCGGTGGTGCCGCCGAAGGCCCTCTACGACTACCGCATGAGCGTGGGCATGGGCCGCGACTTCACCCTCGACGGCGCGCTCGACGGCGTCTCCCATTGCCTTGAGGTATACCTCGGGGCGCCGGTGCCCCTGCTGCCCCGCGTCGAGGAACGCTGCCTGCTCGGCATGGTGCTGATCCTCGGCCAGCTGGCGGCGGCCTGCGCCGATCCGGGCGACCTGGCCGCCCGCGAGGCCCTCGGCCTCGGCACCGACCTCGGCGGAAACGCCATCATGGTCGGCGGCACCAACGGCGCCCACCTGAACAGCTTCTCCCTCGTCGACCTCCTGCCCCATGGCCGCGCCTGCGCCCTGATGAACCCCTACTACGTCGTCTTCTTCGCCACCGCCCCCGGCATGGCCGACCGCCTGCGCCAGGTCGGGGCGATCTACCGGGAGCGCGGCCACGGCCCGCCCCACCTGGACCGGCTCTCGGGACGCGACCTCGGACTCGCCGTCGCCGAGGCCATGCTCGCCTTCGCCGCCAGCCTCGGCTTCCCGACCCGCCTGAGCGACGTCCCCGGATTCACCCCCGCCCACCGCCAACGCATCCTCGCGGCGGCCCGCAACCCGAAGCTCGAAAGCAAGTTGCGCAACATGCCCGTCCCCTTGGTCGCCAGCCAGGTCGACGACTACATGGGGCCCATCCTCGATGCCGCCGCCGTCGGCGATCCCGGCCTCGTCAGGAGCATGCCGTGAGCACCGGCCACCAGCCACCCCAGCCCTTCCCATCGGGACACCACGCATGATCCGCGAGACCTTCCATTGCGGACGGGAACCGGTCGCCCTGACCTTCCCCGCCTCCACCCGCGTCTACCGGGCGGCCTACCCGACGGCCACGGCCCCGGCGGCGCGCACCGTCCTGGACGCCGTGCTCAAACCCTTCGGCGGCAAACCTTTGGGCGAGGCGCTCGCCGGCCGTCGCCCCGGCGAGGTGGTGGTGGCGGTCTCCGACGTGACCCGGCCCATTCCCTATGCCGCCTTCCTCCCCGAACTGCTGGCGGAGATCGAGGCGGCAGGCGTCGCGCGGCCGGACATCCTCATCCTGGTCGCCACCGGCATGCACCGGGCCAGCACTCCACACGAACGGCTGGCCATGTTCGGACCCGACGTGGTGGCGCACTACCGCATCGCCGACCATGACGCGGCCGACCACGCCGCCCTCGCCGCCGTGCCGCGGGGCGACGGCCATCCCGGCGAATTCCACCTCAACCGGCGCTTCCTGGCGGCCGGGTTCCGGATCGTCACCGGCCTGGTCGAACCCCACTTCATGGCCGGCTTCTCGGGCGGACGAAAGGCCGTCATGCCGGGGCTCGCCGGCCTGGCCGCCGTGCGCCGCTTCCATGGCCATGAGATGCTCGGCAACCCCTTGTCCACCAACGGCATCCTCGACGGGAACCCATGCCACGCCGAGGCGCTGGCGGCGGCCCGGGCCGTCGGCATCGACTTCTCCCTCAACGTGGTGCTCGACGCCCGCCGGCAGGTGACCGCCGCCTTCGCCGGGGCGCTCGAGCCCGCCCACCTGGCCGCCTGCGCGTTTGTCGCCTCCTGCGCCTGCCCGGCGGTCGATGAACCGGCCGACGTGGCCGTGACCTCCGGCGGCGGCTACCCCCTGGACGACACCTTCTACCAGTGTGTCAAGGGCATGGTCTCCTGCCTGCCGTCCGTCCGCCCCGGCGGCGTCATCCTCGCCTTCGGCGGCTGCGGCGAGGGCATCGGCAGCCCGGAATACCAGGCCACCAAGCGGGAGTTCGGCCGTTCCCCGGAGCGCTTCCTGGCCGCCATCCGCGAGCCGGGCTTCTTCCGCAAGGACCAGTGGCAGTTCCAGATGCAGTGCCGGGCGCTGGCGCATGTCGGCCTGGACAACCTGCGCTTCCTCACCCCGGGACTGCCCGACGTCGACTTCGCGGACCTGGCGGTGACCGGCAGGCATGTCCCCGCCGCCAGCCTGGCCGCCGAACTCCAGCGCGAGGTCGACCGCCTCGCCACGGGCGGCGCCACCTTCGCGATCTTTCCCGAAGGCCCCTACTGCGCCCCGGTGGCCCCGGGGCAGGCGAGGATATCTAGTGATCAGTGACCGGTGATCGGTGACCAGTGATCGGTGATCGGTGATCGGTGACCAGTGATCGGTGATCGGTGATCGGTTCGTGCTTTCAGGAGGCAAGCCATGACCAAGATCGGGGTGCTGTCGTTCTCGGACGGGCGGGAACGGGTCCATGCCACGCTGCTTCCGGCCATCGAGGCCGAGGAGCGGAAGGTCATGGCGGCAGTGCGGGCGGCAGGCTTCGAGCCGGTCTCCGGCGGCGCGCCCTGCTGGCGGCCGCGGCAGGCCGTGGCCGCGGCGAAGCGGCTGGTGGCCGAGGATGTCGCCGGCGTGCTGTTCAACCTGCCGGTGTTCGCCTTCCCGAACCTGCCCCTGCTGGCGGCCGATGTCCTGCGCTGCCCGATCGCCGTGCTCTCCCCCGGCGAGGCCGGCCTGCCTGGCATGGGCGGCATGCTCGCCGCCGCCGGCGCCATGGCGGCCTGCGGCCACTGGCAAACCCGCATCTGGGGCCCGTTGGACGATGCCGCGGTCCAGCGGCGGCTGACGGCCTTCCTGCGGGCAGCGGCGGCCCGGCATCGCCTGCGCGGCCAGGTCTATGGGCAGTTCGGCGGCCGCTCCATCGGCATGGTCACCGGCGTCGCCTCCTCCCCGCTGCTCTGGCACCGCCTCTTCGGCGTGGATGCCGACCATGTCGACCAGGGCGAGATCCTGCGGCGCGCCGCCCTGGTTCCCCCGGCCGAACGGGAGCGGGCGGTCTCCTGGCTCGAGGCCCATCTCGCCGCCGTGCACTATGCCCCCGGCGGCAAGCTGACCCGCGAGACCCTGCTCGACCAGGCGGCCTGCGCCATCGCCGTCAAGCAGATCGTCGCCGAGCGCGAATTCGACTTCATCGGCATCAAGTGCCACTACGACCTCAGCGAATACCACTGCACCCAATGCCTGTCGGCCGCCTTCCTGCCCTCGCTGCTGGACTGGGACGGCGAGCGCCTGCCGATGGCCTGCGCCTGCGAGGCGGACGGCGACGGCGCCCTGACGATGCAGATCCTGCAGCTGGCGAGCGGCCTTCCAGCCCTGTTCATGGATCTGCGCCACTGCGACCGCGGCCGGAAGCTCTGGACCCTGTGCAATTGCGGCGGCCAATCGGTCGCCTATGCCCCGGGGGCCACCCCCCAGGACAAGCTGCGCCAGGTCGAACTGGTGCCGGTCATCCCGAAATACGGCGGCACCGGGGCCCATGTCCGCTATCTCGGCGCCCCCGGCCCCCTGACCCTCGCCCGGTTCATGCACGATGCCGACGGCCCCCTCCTCCTGGCCTGCTTGGGCCAGGCGGTCGAGGCCGACCCCGCCTGGCGCGACCGGAGCTGCCCGGCCTGGCCCCATCTCTATGTCCACATCGATGCCGACCCCGACGAACTCCTCGGCACCCTCCACGCCAACCATGTCCACGCCGTCGCCGGCGACCTCCTCCCCGAACTCGCGAACTTCGCCGCCATGACCGGCATCCGTTGCCAGATGCTGGCCACTGATCCGGGAAGTTGATGGGCATGCCCAGCAACGCAACAGCCAGCGCCAGCGATGACCTCATGGCAACCCCCTCATCATAGGGACACGAACGGTATGGACAACGTGAAGGTGCACCGGGAATTGTCAAGCCGACGCCCGACGATCAACGTTCAAGAGGGACCTTGGGGGAACGGGAGGCGAGGAAGGGGCCGGGAAGCGGCTCATGATGCCCTCCGCCCCGTCCACCGTCACCGCATACACCCGCATTCATCAGTCGCCTACCCTGCATCCAAGACGACCTCGCTCCCCCGCCGCAGGTGGCCGTTCGCGCCCCCGCAAAGATTCCCGCCCGGTCGGCGTCAAACGGGTATATGTTACACCATGTCGCCGTCGTTTTTGCGCCGATTGAACAGGGGGAATCAGGCCCATGCCCGAATCCATTGCCATCCAGGATTTTCTCGACCAGCCCACGCCCGAACGATATTCGCCGGTAGTCGAGGAATACCAGGCATTGATCCGCAAGATGATCTATCGCATCGTGCTCGACGAGACGGAAGCCGAAGACCTTGCCCAGGAGGCCTTCCTCCATGCCTACCGCGACATCCATCGCTTTCAACGGAAGGCACGGTTCTCCACCTGGCTCTGTCGCATCGCCCACAACCTTGCCTGCTCCCACCTTCGCCGAAACCGCCCCATCCCCATGGCTGCGGAAGATCTCCCGGAACACCCCGCAGGCGCCTTCTGGCATCCTGCCGCCGACCTCCATTGCCGAGAAGTGCATGAGCATCTCCACTGCGCCCTTTCCGAGCTGCCCAAGAAGCTTCGCGCCGCCATCCTGCTCGTCTGCGTGGACGAAACCCCCATCCCCGAGGCCGCCGACATCCTCGGTTGCCCCACCCCAACCCTCTACTGGCGTATCCACAAGGCCAGGAAGCTGCTGAAAAACCATCTTGCACCTCTCCTTGACAACCCTCGGAGCCGACCATGAATGACCACGAACTCCAGCGCCTCCTGAAGGACTGGGATCGCCAGGTTGTGCCGCCAGAGGACGGCCGCGACCGCCTCCAGGCGAACCTCGCCCGCGAATTGGCCGCCCAGCCCATGCCCCAGACTGCCCCCCGCCCATCCCGCCTCATCCCTGTCCTCGCCATTGCCGCCGGCCTCTGCCTGGCCTTTCTCGTCGGCTTCTGGGTCGCCCGGCACAAGACGCCCGAATCGCCAACCGTCGCCTCCGTTTCTCCCGAGACCCTGGCCGAGCTTAGGCGCATCACCGCCGAGGTCGACCACCTCTTTCCTGAGGGCGTGCGCTGGATCCGGCAGGTCAACGACGGCGAACTGCAGATCGACACCAGTCCTCCCCGTTCCCTCGCCACTGACGATGGCAAGATCCTGATGCGCTATGTCGTCCTGAAGCGCGACCAGCCTTGCGCCCCGTGGCGCGAAGTTCACACCGCCAACCTGATCGCGGCCCCGGGCGAGCCGATCGAACTGGTCGGCCAGGAATCCGGCCACCTTTGGGTCTACCCCGCTGACGACAACGTCTTTGCCGTTGAGAGCCAACTCGTTCTCATCGCCAACGGGCACACCCTGCGTCTTGAATTCCAAGGCGGGGTCATCGGTGGCGCCCCCCGCCAGGTCAAGACCGTTCACGCCGACGGGTCCGACTACCTCGTCTTCCAGGAAATCGCCACCCTATAGACAACAGTACTACGTACACGTGGACATAAATACGGTGACATACCCATCGTTCGTCCTCGTCCTCGATAAAACCGAGATAAAGAGTCGAGGACGACGACGAGGACGAGGACGAGGACGAGGACGAGGACGATTACGATAAACTGATCCCGTCTCCCATCTGCAATCTGCAATCGGTAATCTGTAATCGGTGACCCGCAACCCGTGAACCCGTGAACCCTGAACCGTAAACCCTTTCCCCCACTGAACCCTGAAACCTGAACACTGAAACCTCCTTCCGCAAAGATTTTCCCGCCGCCCGCGTCCAATGGGAAAGGCAACGACTCGACCGAGGGCAAGCCATGAATCGGATTCCGCTCCTGACCACACTCCTCCTGACCACCTTGGCGGCGACCGCCATCCATGCCGCCGAAGCCCCATCCCTCACGGTCAGCCTTGCCCCACCGGCACACACGTTCCTGGCCGGACGCGAGCATCGCCTTCGCCTGTCCGCCCCCGCCGCCGTCGGCGGCACCTTGGCCTGGAACCTGCGCTATGCCGGACGCACCCTTGCCGCCGGGGAGGCCTCGCCCGGCGCCGATGGCATCGCCGAACTCCGCTTCGCCTTCCCCGAACTCAATCCCGGAGTTCGCGCCGACACCCTCCTCACGGTCTCGTCCGGTGGTGCCACATTCACCAAGACCCTCCATTTCTTCCATCCCAACCCGTTCCTCGGAGAATCCCGCCGCTGGCAACTCGCCAAGATCGCCGTCTGGGCACCGGAAGACGATGCCCTGCCCGCGTGGCTCGAGTCCTTGGAGATCCCCTTTTCCCCCATCGACGACGTCGCCCAGGCCATCGGCCAGGTCCTGCTCGTCTCCGGCATCGACTTCGACGACCTTCCCGAACTCCCGGAAACCCTCGCCGAGATCGCTGCCCGCGGCACCACCGTCATTGTCATGCCCCCCTTGGACGGCCATTTTCCGATCCCCGCCAACGCCGCCGACCTCCGCCTCGCCGACAACACCCGCATCCTCGAATTCGACAAGACCCTCGACGCCGAATCCTGGGGCGTTCATCCCGTCGCCTCCCGCCATCTCCAGATGGTCGCCCGCGATGACGTCATCACCCTCCAAGCCGCCACTGACACCTCCGCCCGCTTCACCTCCTGCGAGATTCGCACCGGCACCGGCCGTCTCTGGCTTCTCTCCTGGAACCTTCCCGCCGCCGCCAAGGACTCCCCCACCCCCGGACAACTCCTCCACCACCTTCTGTCAAGCGCAGACAATTGACAGGAAAATACGAAATCCCAAATTTGAAATCCGAAACCAATGCAATTTCAGACAGGATTAACAGGATTGACAGGAAAAGCCAAAAGTTGAAACACTCTGAACCCTAACCTGGATTATTCATAAATATGGCCTTTCGTCATTGGATTCATTCATATGGAAAGCGGGTTTCTGTCGTCCCTTCAGGACTCCGGTCATGGTTGGCGACCAACCTACCCCATGGCTCACGCCCTGGGCTAAGGCTATCGCCCTTACAGGGCTGGGATCCGCAAGAATTTTGGACATTGAGTCCCGAAGGGACGGCAGATTTAGCCCAGGGCGTGAGCCCTGGGTTAAATGCACCCACCATGACCGGAGCCCTGAAGGGGCGACAGATATTCGGTCTTTATGAATAATTCAGGCTAAACCATTTTTCGAGGACGAGGACGAGGACGAGGACGAGCACAATTACGAGGAACGGATCCCATCTCCCATTTCCCATCTCCCCTCTGAACACTGAAACCCGAACCCTGAAACCCGAAACCCGTACCCGGAGCCCCCCATGAACCGCACCGCCCTCCCCAAGTGGCTCACCCTGAGCCTCGTGCTGATCGGCCTCGCCGTCACCACCCCCGCCCAGGACGAGGTCCTGCGCACCGCCATCCTGCCCTTCAGCGAACGCGGATCCGGCGTCAAGGACATGGGCAGCCAGGTCGCCGACCTCCTCTTCGCCCATCTCGCCGCCAACCCCGAGCTCTGGCTGGTCGAACGTGACCAGATGCAGAAGATCCTCGACGAGACCGAGCTCAACCTCTCCGGCGTCGTCAACCCCAACCAGGCCATCCAGATCGGACAGCTCTCCGGGGCCCGCATCATCATCACCGGGTCCGTCTTCAAGGTCAAGGACGCCACCTACCTGGTCGCCAAGATCATCGGCACCGAGACCAGCCGCGTGCTCGGACAGACCGTCAATGGCCCCGGTGGCATCGACAAGCTGGCCGAACAGCTTGCCGCGAAGGTCGCCCAGGCCATTGCCCAGGACGGCCAGACGCTCCTGCCAAAGTCCAGCGAGAAGTTCGACGCCATCGCCGAACTGAAGCAATCCCTTCCCGCCGCGCGTCCCAAGCTGTATATCCGCGTGGCCGAACGCCATGTCGGCCAAGCCACCATTGATCCGGCCGCCGAGACCGAACTCCAGCGCATCTGCGGCGAGCTCGGCTTTCCCCTGACCGCCAGCGAGGGCGAGGCCGACGTCATCATCACCGGCGAGGGCTTCAGCGAGTTCTCCACCCGGCGCGGCAATCTCGTCAGCGTCACCGCCCGGGTCGAGATCAAGGCCGTCGACGCCAAGGCCAACATCCTCGCCGTCGACCGCCAAACCCAGGTCGAGGTCGGCCTCGCCGAACAGATCACCGGCAAGAAGGCCCTCCAGGAAGCCGCCGCCAGGATTGCCACCCGCATCCTCCCGAAAGTCGCCAAGTAACGGGAGGAGAACCCGATACCCAAAACCAGATGTAGCCGTAAGGGCACTACGATAAGCCTCGGTTTCAGCGAAGCCACGTGCCTGGGATCGCCGAGCCCCAGCTCGGTCTTAAGGTGAAGGAGCCCCGTCCGCTGGCTTATCGTAGTGTCATTGAGACGTAGCCGCAAAGAGGCGCAAAAGGCACAAGGGGGGCGGGGGACGTGGGGAGCGCGGAATGCGGAATGCGGAGTGGGAAGCGGGGAGAGAGGGGTTTTTAACCGCGAATGGCGCGAATGAACACGAATAAGAGGGGAGCGGGGGAAGTTCTGAAGTTCTGAAGTGCTGGAGTTTTGAAATTGGGTGTGGCGATTTTTCCCGATTTTTTTGCGCTTCTTGTGCTTCTTTGCGGCCAATATTCCCCGATTCTCTCTCCGTGCCTCCGTGGTGAATATTTCCGCTGATGTGCCACAAGCGACAAACTGGAATCATGGTCATTGACAAGGCGAAAGGGCCATGATATTTTCACCCAGCGGGAAGGACTGAATGCCGAAATTCCAGAAACCCATTGCATAATATTCATCCATGACGCAGGCCGCTGCGGCCGACAACCAAGGAGCATAGCCGTGTTTACTCCCCGTCGCCGGTGGCCGGTCCTGGCCGCACTTCTCCTCAACGCCTGTGTTCTCGTCGCAGCCCCCCCGAAGATCGCCGTCTTCAATTTCACCGACGCCACCGATTCCGCTGGCCTCGGCCAGATCGTCCCCGACCTGATCGAGATCTGCATGCTCGCCTCGCCGGACGAGGTTGTTGTCCTCGAACGGCGGCAGATCGACGATCTGCTCCGCGAACACTCCCTGTCGCTGGCCCAGGCCACCGAACAACAAGCCCTTCAACTCGGCCGCATCTTGGCCACTGATTACCTCGCCTTCGGCAGCATCCGCGAGGAGGGGGCTACGTTGGTCATCTCGATGCGCCTGGTGAACAGCAAGACAACCGAAATCAAGGCGCTGGACGAGGTCACCGGCGAGATCGCCCAGCTCAATACCGTCCTGCCCCTGCTCATCGGCAAGGTCCTGGCCAAGCTCCAGAACGCCGACGAAGCCACCGCCGAACAACTCGCCGCCCGCCATCGCCCCCCCGCTGGCATGCCCATCGAACGCTTCACCGCCGCCATGGCCGCCGCCGAACAACTCGACTTCGGCAACGCCCTCGCCCACCTACGCGCCTGCCTCTCCCTCGACCCCGCATACTCCGAGTCCCGCAGCCGCTTCGTCCCCAAGGAACTTCCCGATGTGCCGTCAATCTCCGTTTCGGACATGACCGGCGACAAACAGCCCAACGAGATGGTGTCGCTGATTAAAAAACTATACCGCAATGTCCGCTATACCGGCAAGCCGGACAAAAACCGGGATCCGGAATTCCTGAGTTTCGGGCCGGATCCAAAAGGCTTTCGGGTATACAACAACTACCGTCGGCAACATCTGCTCACCCTGCCGCCCAATCCCATCAGCAAACATGTGGATATGAACGAATATCTCCAGTACGAAAATTTTCAGTACGATCATGTCTCCGGCAAACTGTACTCCATCTACATCAATAATTTCGAGGTCTCCGCTCCACCACGATTTTTTGTCAGCGCCTGGGACATGGCCGACGGCAAGATGGTCGCCGACTGGGAAGGAGAAGGCATCTTTAGAAAATATTACAGCTCCTATCCGGGGCTGGGATATTTCACCAGCAAGTCGCTCGAACTGTGTATCCCCATGGTCTCGGAAAAGGCGCACCCCATCGAGGGGCATAATAAGGAACAGAAACTGATATATTGGAACATCCACGACTTCTTTTCCGGCAAAAAAGTCACGACGCTCCAACCCCCGTCCCCAATGGCATCAGAGGACTTTGGATCGCGTACACCATTTCGTACTTCTTCAATTCGGAACGGGCCCCGTACTTCATGCATCGGTAGCCGTATCTTGTTGCGACATCCCGGCAAGGTATTAAATCCTGGAAGTGGCAACGAATTCATGGGAGGGCGGATATTTAGCTTCAACGATCTCGTGTCCGACAAGCAACTGGGCACCTATTACCCATCCGGCATACCTGGGATGTCTGCGTCATTGTTGAAATCCACGTGCTCCGATCCCCAACCTGCCATTCTGGTCGCGATGCAAGGCGGAACCCAGCTTATGGACATCGCCCGGTTGGAGGATGGTGCCTGGCTGATGTCGCGCAACGAGATTTCGGTGAGATACCAGAGGGAAGGATTGAGTGATGATGTCTTCACCCCATGCCTCCAGCACATGTTTGGCGACGACCGCGCATACCTGGTTTTGGGATCGCTTGATCCGTCACTGCGCATCGGCTTCCTGCAACCCGGCTTGTTGGCGCCGGCAATCTATGCCCGGAACGACATGGG
>CAZBDL010000042.1:0-13503 GCA_964490525.1 uncultured Victivallales bacterium
GAGCCGATGCCGCCGACCGCCTCGATCAGGGCCGCGATGACGGTGTCTGGCCCCCCGTCGACCCGCCCCAAGGACTTCATCGAGGAATGCACGGCGATGATGTCGCCAGGCTGGATGCCCAGGTTGCGCCGCAGGTCGCGCACCAGGCTTTCGCGGGTGATGGATGCCGCCGCGGAGACGGCCATGTCGGGCGCCGTCAGGCGCGGCTCCGAGGTCGTGGCGATGGCCGTCATGACGGAGCTGCTCATGGACCCCTCCTGCCGGTAAAGTGGCGTTTGACGATGTCGAAGGCAAGCTTGGGCCGGCGATATTCGTCGACGAGGCCCTTGTTGTTGTATCCCCGGGCGCGCCGGAGGATGTGGCCATGGCCGCTGTCCAGCTCTTCGCATCCGCGGTAGTCGGCGAAGAGCCAGATGGCCATCCCGGCGATGTCGTCGCGGCTCAGGACGATGCGGCAGGCCTCGTCCAGGACTTTCGCCTGGTATTGCTCGGTCCAGCGCGCCTCGTGGCTGTCGCGCCAGCCGTAGATCGCGTCGGCCCCGATCTCCGAGATCAGGAAGGGGATGGGCTGGCCGGCGATCTGGCGGGATTTCTCGCGCCACTCGGAGATTTCCTTCTCGACGCCATCCGGCAGGTCGTAGTAGTACCACGCCGGATAGATGTTGTAGCAGACGAGGTCGAAGGGCGGCATCTTGTCCCAGGTGTCTTCAAAGCAGGTGTTGGGGAGGGTGACCAGCCGGGACGGATCGAGGGATTTCGCCAGGTCGAACATCTCCCGGAAGAAGGGCGGCCCGTTCTCGGCCCGGGGCGGATTGAACCCCTCGTTGAGGAAGCTCCAGATGATGACCGAGGGGTGGTTGAAGTCCTTGACGATCATGGCGCGGAGGGCGGCGAGCTGGGCCGCGCGGAAGCGGGGGTCGGCATAGTGCCGTTCGCGGTTGTTCCAGCCGAGGGACTCCTCCCAGGCGAGCAGGCCAAGCTCGTCGCAAAGGTCGAAGAGGCGGCTGTCATGCGGATAGTGCACCGCCCGGATGAAGTTGCAGCCCAGGTCCTTGATCAGGTTCAGGTCGTTGAACATCTGCAGCGGGGTGATGGCGGAGCCGCTCTCCGGATGGATGGCGTGAAGGGCCACGCCCTTGATCTTGATCGGCGTGCCGTTCAGGAGGATCCGTTCGCCATCGACCGCGATCTCGCGCAGGCCGTAGCGGGTGATGAAGTCGTCCTTTCCGCTGCTCAGCTCCAGCACATGCAGCGCCGGGCTCTCGCACGTCCACAGCGTCGGCTCGGGCGTCAGCAGCGGCAGCATGGCGGTGCCGTCCTTCACCGTCACGCTCCCCGCAAAGACCGGCTGTCCGTCGATGCATGCCGCCAGCGGCACGATCTCCGGAGCCTCACCTTCGAAATGGATCTCGGCGGCAATCTTCCCGGCCCGGTAGTCCTTGATCCTGACCAGGACGTTCAGGATCGAATAGGAAGGCAGGACATGGAGATGGACGGGGCGAATGATGCCTCCGTGCTGATAGAAGTCGTAGTAGGGCTCCTGCAACGGGTTGAGGGCCGGATTGAAGCGGGTGTCGAGGACGACGGCGATGTCCCGCGCGGCCCGGGCCGCAGGCGGCAGGTCGACCGAGAAGCCGGCATAGGTGTCGAAGTGCTCGGCCCGGCGGATGCCGTCGACGAAGACGGCGCACCACAGTCCGGCCCCTCCGAAGTCCAGGCGCGCCCGGCGTTCCGGCTCGACCCGGATCGTGGTCTTGTAGACGGCGACCCCGCGCCGCCCGCGATGCATCGGCGTCTCCTCGGGAGAGAACGGGACCAGCATTTTTCCGTCGCAGGCGACCGTCGCCGGGTCGACCTGCTGCGGATCGACGTCGCCGAGGAACGTGAAGTCCCACAGCCCGTCGATCGTCTCCACCCGCCGCTGCGTGTGCCTGGGCCAAGCCATCATCCTGCCGTCTCCTCCGTGCCGCGTCGTTGCGGCGGATCTTGCTCAATAGGCCTCGCAGGCCAGCCCGTGCGCCTCGGCGACGGGCTGGTTGACCAGCTTGCCCCGGTAGCAGTTGATGCCCTTGCGGATGGCGCCGGAGGTCTCGGCCGCCTGCTCCAGGCCTTGGTCGGCGATCATCAGCCCGTAGCGGTTGGTCACGCTGGTCAGCGCATAGGTCGAGCTGAGGCTGACCGCGCCGGGCATGTTGGCGACGCAGTAGTGGACGACGCCATCGACGATGAAGGTCGGATTGGCGTGGTCGGTCGGGCGCGTCGTCTCCGTGCAGCCCCCCTGGTCGACGGCAATGTCCACGATGACGGCCCCGTCCTTCATCTTCTTCAGGTCGTCTCGCTTGATCACCTTCGGCGCGATGGCCCCGGGAATCAAGACGGCGCCGATCACCAGATCCGCCGCCCGGATGTGCTCGTCGATGTTGTAGGAGTTCGAGTACATCGTCTTGACCGAGTTCCCGAAGATGTCGTCGAGTTCCTGGAGACGCCGGGCGGAGACGTCCATGACCGTCACGTCCGCCCCCATGCCGATGGCGATCTTGCAGGCGTTGGTGCCGGAGATGCCGCCGCCGATGATCAGGACATTGCCCTTGCGGATGCCCGGCACGCCGCCCAGCAGGATGCCGCGCCCCCCAAAGCTCTTCTCCAGGTATTTCGCGCCCTCCTGGACGGACAGGCGGCCGGCGATCTGGGACATCGGGATGAGCAGCGGCAGCGACCCGTCCTTCTCCATCACCGTCTCGTAGGCCACCGCCTTGACCTTCCGGGCCAGCAGGGCCCGGGTCTGCTTCAGGTCGGCGGCAAGGTGCAGATAGGTGTAGAGGATCTGGTCCTCGTGGAAGAGGTCATATTCGCACGCCAACGGCTCCTTGACCTTGATGATCATGTCCGCCGCGTCGAACAGGGCCTGCTTGTCCGTGGTCACCGTGCAGCCCTGCGCCTCGTATTCCGCGTCCGTGAACCCCGAGCCGAGGCCGGCCCCGGACTCGATCGTCACCGCATGCCCGTGGTCGATGTATTCCCGCGCGCTCAGGGGGGTGAGGCCGACGCGGTACTCTTCCTTCTTGATCTCCTTGGCCAATCCGATCTTCATGTCCGGGGTCTCCTTTTGGAATGCAGGTTGCCGACGGGGGAACTTCCCGCCGGCGAATTTATGGCTGGATGAAATCGCGCATGTATTCGAAGGCGGGGGCGAACGTCCCGTTCAGCAGGATGATTCCCCGCCGGATTTCCTCGGGGACGTCCAGGCTGCCGTACCCGCGGCTGAAGTCGGCTTGGGCCAGGGCCGGGAAGAAGGCCTTGAGCTTGTCGCCGAACTGCCGGGAGGCGTCCTTGGGCATTTCGCAGGGCAGGTTGTCGACCGCCATGACGGCGAGGCCGTGGCCGGAGACGCCGATGGCGGCATGCCCCGACCGCGGGTCGTAGGTGAAGACGGGATGTTCGGGGGTGGTGCAGAACTCCGTGCACTCGATGGCCCCGTTGATGTCCGCGGAAACGTCGCCGATCACCTTCAGCCGCGGGCGGGCCGTGGCCTGGAACAGTTCTCGCAGGGCGGCCTTGGTGACCAGGCGCGGGTATTTCTCCTCCCAGTAGACGCCGTTGAGCAGGAGGCTCAGGCTTGGCAGGTAGCGTTCAAAGGCCGGGGCGTACCGTTCCGGGCTGGCGTAGTATTCGTTCAGGCTGAAGCTCGCACCTGCGGCCCGTGGAATCAGGACGTCCTCCTCATGAAAGACCACCTTGTAAAGCGAACGCGGGCTCAGGCGGGCCATGAATCCGTCGTCCAGCAGCTTGGCCGGCGACAGTTCCTGGACGGGCAGCAGGTCGTAGATCTTCTGCGCCCCGCGGGAGACGTTGCCATAGCCGAGGAAGCCGCCGACGAAAGGATGCAGGTGGCCCGGCAGGCCATGGCGGCGGATGAGCTCGCCGAGTCGGGCGATCCGGCATTCCGCATCCGCCAGGGAGGCATAGGCGAGCGGGCGCCTGATCTCCGCAAACGGATGCTCCACCCCCTCGGCATCGAGGACATCCCGCAAGGCGCAGAGGGTCTCGATCATGCCGTTGATGCCGGCGAAGACGCTGAACGCCGAGGCCGCCTGCACCCCCTGGGCGTCGCGGATGAACTCGTAGTCGATCACGGTGCAGCCGCCCGCGTGCAGCGCCTTCAGCAACGGCATGTTGTACGGCTGCCCCTTGTGTGTGTGCGAAAAGAACATGTAGGCCTTGCCGGGAACGACCAGGGGCGGCGGAATCTCCTTGACGGCGCAGATGAAGGAGCAGCCGGACAGGTCCTCGGCCACCTCCGCCCCGATGGCCCGGTACGCCTCGTCCGGGAAGGCCCGGAGGCGGGACGGCTGGACGACGAACCTGACGGGGCAGGCCCTCATGATTTCCGCCACATGCTCCGGGGTGAGGGGGACCCTGGCCTCCCACGGGTTCTTGTCCTCGCGCCTGATGCCGAACACGTGCATGCGACGATTCCTTTCAGCGGCCGGTTGGGATGGACAGGCAGGCGTTGATCTCCGGCCAGCGTTTCCTGGCCTGGCCAAGCCGGTGGTTCAGGACAAGGTCGACATGGCGGGCGATCAATTCGTGGTGCGCCTCGCAGGCCCACAGGTTGCGGAAGCGGGCAAACTGTGTCCGTTCCGTCCGGGTGGCGCCGGTGGATGCGGCGAACGCGACATGGGCAAAGTAGATCGCCCCCCAATGGGCGGCCCAGGCGTCGAAGAGGGCCTCGATCCTCCGCTCGTCGGCGAGTGGCGCGGAAACCGTGTCGAGCCAATGGTCGAAATGGCGCCGCCGGGCCCCGGCCAGCCGCCTCAGCGTCAGCGTCCGGTTGTCGAGCATGACCGGGACGGGGTGCGCCGTCGCCGTCACGCCGCCCCGGCCGCGCCGGAAGACCAGCCGGACCGGCATGCCCAGCCACCACAGGGGGGATTCGGGCTTCTCGTCGGGATGCAGGGGAAAGATGAAGTTGCCGACGCTGTAGACGATGGGGACGCCGTTCCAGGTCTCGATCCCCTGGGGAATGTGGGGGTGGCTGTTGACGACCGCGGTGGCCCCGGCGTCGGCAAAGGCCCGAAGCATGGCGACCATGCGCGGGCTCGGGAACGGGTTGTACTCGTTGCCGCCATGCGTGCAGACCAGCACGATGTCGTGGCGCTGACGGAGGTCGCGGATCCGCGCGATCGTCGCGAAGGGCCTCAGGCCAGCGGCACCGGCCGAGGTCTCCGTAGCCAGGTTGAATTCCTGCTCGCAGAGGTTGAGGATGGCGATGCGTAACCCTTTGCGCTCCAGTGACAAGGGGCGTTCCGCCGCCATCCGGTCCGGTCCCGCCCCGACGGTCCGCAGGCCGGTTTGGCGCAAGGCCGCGATCGTCTCGACCACGCTGCCGGGGCCGTTGTCGAGGATGTGGTTGTTGGCCAGCAGGGCGACGTCGAAGCGGCCGTGGAGCAGCGCCACGGATGCGGCGGGGCAAAGGAAGGCGGGGCCGGACTTGACGATCGGGGTCTTCCGGCTTCCGACGGGAAACTCGACATTGGCCAGGCGCAGGTCGGCCTCGGCAAAGAGGGGGGTCAGGTCGGCGAAGAGCCGGTCCGGCGCGATTTCGTCGAGCCGTCCTCCCGGATGGATGTCGCCGGCGACCAGGATCTCGAGCGGGCCAGGGCGATGCTGGTCGGGGGTCGGGCTCATGGCACACCTGCCGTGGCCGGACGGGCGGCCAGCAAGGCGTCGACAATCCGTTTCCGTGCCTGGTTGAGCTTGTCCGGTTCGCCGACCGAGGCCCGGAAGATGGAGTCGCCCACCTGCTGTTCGCGGCTGGCCTCCTCCTCCACCAGGTCGTCGCGCAACCCCTGCAGGAATCGCTCCTTTTCCTCGGGGCTGCCGGGTGCGAGCCGCAGATAGGCCATCAGGTAGCGGCGGTCGTCGACGCCTTCCCGGAAGGCTTCCCAGGCGGGAGTCGCGATCGGACGCCCAGTCCAGTTGGGCAGGATAATGCCCCAGTCCGAGCCCCAGCCGTCAAGGTCGTTGAACGGATCCCCGTTGTACCAGTTCAACGCCCAACCGTAGGTGCCTGCGGCGCTGTAGCGCCAGGGGTTGAAGCCGCAATTGTAGCGGGAATCGGCCGCCAGGGTCCGGCCGCTGAAGACGGTGTAGGTGTACATCGCCGGGCCGTTCGCGCGGCACCAGGCGCTGTTCGGGCCGAAGCTGCCGTTGCAGGAGAGGACGTCGATCATGCCCCGGTGCGCCGCCGCATAGTCATGACGGTCCAGCGACACGCCCAGCCGCCTCAGGGCGGGCACCTCCGCCGACATCCAGGCGAAGAGCTCCTTCATCCGCGCGAAGGCGGCGGGGTTCTGCACGGCCTCGTCGATGGTGACGCAGAAGTTCCGGGGATAGGCCTTGGCCGCCACCCGCTCGTCGATCCCCTTGAGGATGGCGCGCAACGCCTCGTCCCCAAGGGACTTGCCGACGACGTCGCCGGTTTCCTTGGTGCCGATGAACCAGAAGAACGTATGGCCGAGGCCGTGCCGCCGCAATGTCGCGAAGTACGCATCCCAGGCAGTGAAGTCAACCTCCTTGTTTCGGTTGACGGGGACGAAGGTGGGCCAGGCCGAAAGGCTGTTGCAGCCATGGCGCGCCAGGTCGGCGAGGATCCGCTCGTCGTCGACTTCGAGGGACGTGTAGAAGCCGAAGGCATGGTCGGCGATGCGTGGCAAAGTGAACGGCAGGACCGTGACGGCGAGGCTGAACTCGGCGACCGTCGCCCCCGCCGACGTCACCCGGATCGGCACCGGATGCACCCCCGGCCTGGCCTTGGCGTTCGCCCCCAGCCGGATCCACCATGCCTGGGAATGATCCTTCTTGACATCGCAGGCGGGAAAGATCTCCGGGGGCCACAGGCGGTTGGGCTGGGCATGCCACAGCTTCGAGCTGGAGCCGCCGGCCGTCCGCAGCGGCACGCATTCGACCCAGCAGATCTCCGCCGCCATGCCGGGGGGGAGCGGACCCGCGATCTCGGCGCGGCAGTCGGGCAGGTCGCGGAGGGCGCGGACGGCGAACTGGTAGGGCTCGTACTCGCCGCGGGCCATGACGACCTCGCCGGTGGCGGTCCGTTCACCCGCCGCCGGAACGCTCGCCGGATAGACCGGATAGAGATAGTTCCGGAAATACACGCAGGCCCCGGCCTGTTCCTCCTCCATGGTGGGCGTGAAGCTGTTCGCCGTCCTGTGCTCCTCGACCAGGGTGAATTCCGCCTTCCGGGAGTCCCGCCAGGCGGCCTCGGTGCCGGCCTTGACATACGTCCGGTAGGCCGCCATGAGTTCGTCGTCGTTGGGCACCCGCAGCTCCATCCTGGCCACGGCCAGCTCGCCCGCCGTGGCATTGAAGGTGACGGTGACGGCCCCGTCCCGCAGGTGGCGCCGGACGCGCGGCATTGGGAAGGCCACCTCGGCCATTTGCCAGCCCTCCTGGACGGGCCGGACCATGATGCCGGGCGCGCCCCATTCCCCCACCGCGGCGGTGAAGGGCATCTGGCGGGGGCCGGCATGGAATTCGATCCTCAGCATGGCCGTCTCGGCGTCGGGCAGCTCCTCCGCGGCGGTCAGCCGGGCATAGCCCAGCTCGCCCATCAGCCGGACCGCGCCGGTGTCGCCGACGACTTCCTCGCGCCACCGGTCCGGATTGGGCCAGGTCGGCAATCCCCCCGGCAGGGCCACGGCGAAAGGCCCCGGGGCCGGGCTCGTGGCCGGCTCCTCGGCACCGAGTTGGATCCCGCTTCCGAGCGGCATCGACAGGGCCAGGAGCAGGATGGCGGCGGATCGGCAGGTTCTCATGGCATTCACCCGTGCACTAAGTGCTCTGTGGCATAAGTTCAGTGACGCATCTGAATATCGTGCTCGTCCTCGATGCTCTTCTTCATGCACTAAGTTGGTCCATGATCCCGGGGGCCATGGCGTTCTGGCTCAGTTCCGCGTCCCGTGCGCCATGCCGCATGCCCAGCTGGGCTGAGGCGGCGCCGGTGGATATCCCGTCCCGGCCTCGTCCATCGAAACCGGCCTCCCCCCCATGGCCAGGCTCCGGTTGGCCATCTCGGCGGCGGCGACCGCCATGGCCGCCTCCTCCGCCGTCGCCATCGCCAGGTCCTTTGTCAGCCCCAGCAACGAGGCGACCATCCGCATGTCCGCCCCGCCATGGCCATGCATGCCGCCCTCGTCCCCGAAGGCCATGTCCTCGGACGTCGCCCCATCCATATACATCGAGTCGGGGTTGAACGACGCTTGGCGGACGATCCGGACGTACTCGCCGCCGCGCATCGGGTCGCACCCGGCCTCCAGCGAGCCCGCGGTGCCGCAGATCTCGAAGAAGACATGCTCGCGCGGGCCGAACGTCGTCAGCACGTAGCTGCCGATGACGCCGCTCTCCATCTGGAGGTTGACGGAGTAGTTGTCGTAGATCGTGTGGCGGTCGGAGAACACGCAGCGGTCGCGGATGTAGCCGTCGACATGCTCGGCGTCCTTGTACATCTTCCGGTAGATGCCGTCCCAGATGTCCATGTCGATGGTGTGCGGGCAGGTCTGCTTGAGGGCGCATTCGCAGCAGCGGTCGGCGTGGGCGATGTCGTTCCGCGGCCGGTAGAGGGCGCGCGAGCCCATGGCGGCGGTGGTGCGCGGCCGGTCCCGGGTGATCCAGAACAGGAGGTCGAAGTGGTGGCAGCCCTTGTGGTTGAGCATGCCTGCGGACATCGCAAAGTCCGAGTGCCAGCGGTGGAAATAGTCGCCGCCGTGGGCGTTGCCGAGGACCTCGCCCACCCGCCACGAGAGGACGCGCCCGATCGTCCCGTCCCGGACGGCCTTCGCCATCGTCTTGGCGAAGTTCATGTAGCGGTAGTTGTGGGCGACCAGGACCTGCCGCCCCGCCCGCTTCCCGGCGGCGATGATCTCCCGGCACTCCGCCAGGCTGGTCGCCAGCGGCTTCTCGACGATCAGGTTGGCCCCGCCCGCCAGGCAGGCCAGGCAGACGTCGGCATGGGTCCGGTCCGGCACGCAGATCACGCACCAGTCCGGATGCGTCTCGGCCAAGGCCTGCGACAGGTTGTCGAACACGGGCAGGGGATGGGGGAGGGGGCGCTTCTCCAGCTCCCGCAGGCAAGCCCGGGCCCGCTCGATGTTGGTGTCCACCAGCCCGACGACCCTGGCTTTGTCGGGAAACTCCGGCCAGCCCTTGTCCGGCCAGCCGAGCAGCCCCTTGGCAAAGGTCGGCAGGCCGCGCCCGCCCGTGCCAACCAGCAGGAACGTCTTCTTTCCCAAATTCTTGTGCTCCATTTTCTGGTTCCCCGGTCACGCAGTCTTGCAGAATTCAATGAGCTCGCTGATCCGGCACGTGGCCAGGCACAGGCACTGGTCGGCGCCGCCATAGTAGATCCACAGCTCGTCCTGTTCGAAGAAGGGGATGGCGCTGTTGACGAAGCAGACGTTCGGACAGTCGCCGACCCGCTCATAGGTCTCAGTCGGCGAGAGGATGTACGCCTTGGCGCGATGCTTCACGATCCATGGCCGCTCCAGGTCGAGCAGGGCGACGCCAAGCCGGTAGATCAGTCCATTGCACAGCGGTGTGGTGCCGTGGTAGACCATCAGCCACCCGTCCTTTGTCCGGATGGGCGGGGCGCCGGCCCCGATCTTGCCGCGGTCCCAGTGAAACGGGCGGCTCTCCATGATACAGCGGGGTCGCCCCCAGTGGACCAGGTCCGGCGACTCGTTCATCCAGATGTTGCCGGAACGCCCCTGGAAGGGCCGGTCGAGACGGTAGTACATGCCGCCGATCTTCTCCGGGAAGAGCACCAGGTTGCGGTTCTCGGTCTCGGCGATGCACCCATGCCGCGTGAAGCGCTTGAAGTCGTCCGTCGAGGCCAGCCCGACCTGGCAGCCATACTTCGACTCCGCGGCGTAGCAGACGTAGTAGCGGCCCTCGAGCAGGGTGATCCGCGGGTCGTAGATCGCCTCCTCGTAGATCCGCTGCTCCTCCGTCTCCGGCTGCAGGATGCGCTCCGGAAAGACCTTGAAGCGAATCCCGTCCGCCGACTCGGCGACCCGCAGCGACTGCAGGCCGCTGCGGTCCTCGACGCGCAGGATCGCCTTGAACCCTGCGCCAAAGGCGATGACCGAGGAGTTGAAGACGCTGTTGCACCCGCCGGGCAAATCCTTGAGCTGTGCCGCCGTCAGGATCGGATTGCCCGCATGCCGCTTCAGGATGTCGTAGTCCATCGCTCCTGGTCTCCTTCGGGGCGGCAGGGGCTCCCCAGCCGCCGCTGATGTGCTATTGCCGTTGGGCTTCGAGGACCAGCCGGATGCCGTCCTCGGGCAGATACCATGCTTCGCCGATGCGTAGGTTCTGGCCCAGGCCATAGGCCACCTTTTGGCCGTTGACCAGGGCGTGGTTCTTGGCCTCGGGAAACTCGGCTCGGAGGCCGGGCCGGGTGGCCACAAGCACGGGATTGCCCGTCTCGCGCCCAGTCACGGACAGCGCGACTCCCGTCGGGGAAAGCGCCGTGCCGGGCTCCTGGAAGAGGCGGCGCCCCGTCCCGGCCAGGTCGAGTCCGAGGAGGTCGGCCGACAGCGTGGCAATCCGGGTGTTCTCCACCGTGCCCATCGCCTGCCGCCGGCGCGGATGGTGCATGAACAGCACCGCATCGTCGGCGACATGGTTGTCGTGGGTCCAGCCGAGGTTCGAGCGCCGGTTCATCATCTCGCCCAGGACAATCCGGACCTCCTTGTTGACGCCGCGCGGGATGGCCGCCTTGAGCCGGGCCAGCTCGGCATCGGACATTTCCGGGATGCCGTAGTTTTCCGCGACCACCCGGCGGAGCGCGGCATCGTCCATTTCTGGCGTGAGCATCGCCGCCACGGCCTGCCCGGAATGCCTGGCCTTCTTCAGGCAGGTCAGAAACTCGCTCGGATGGTTGCCGACCGTGTTGCCCCGGGCCCCGATCGTCACGCCCCCGTTCCCGTGGTCGGTGACGATGACGATGGCCGTGTCGCCATCTTGGCGGGCGAAGTCCAGGGCCGCCGCCACCGCCCGGTCGAAGGCCAGGATCTCGCTGACCAGGCCGACCGGCTCGTTCGAGTGCGCCGCCCAGTCGATCATGCTCCCTTCGACCATCAGCAGGAATCCCCCCTCGTGGCGGGACAGCAGCCGGAGGGCCGCCGCCGTCATCTCCGCCAGGGAGGGATGGTCCTCGCCCCGGTCGATCTCATAGGCGATGCTGCCCTCGCCAAAGCTTCCCCAGACCTTCCGCGCCTGCGTTGCCTGCAGCTGGCCCGGCGTCGCCACGAGATCGTATCCTTGCGCCTGCAGTTCGCCGGCCAGGTCCTCCCCATCCTTCCTCGCCTCGGCCTTCAGGAACATCTCGCCGGCGCCCAGGAACAGGTCTAGTCCGCAGTAGACCTGCTGCTCGACGATCGCCGCCATCGCCTCCCGGTCCGGGAAATGCGCGCTGAAGGCGGCCGGCGTCGCCTCGCTGGGGGCGCAGGTCACGACCATCCCGGTCGCCAGGCCCTTCGCGCGCGCCGCCTCCATCAGGTTCGCCACCGGCCTCCGGGCCAGCTCTGGCCGGTAGATGGCCGGATCCAGGCCTGGCATGTCCGGGGCGCGGGCCATCACCCCGAACATCTCGTTGTCCGTCTTGAAGCCGGTTGCATAGGCGGTGCCCGCCGCCGCCGAGTCGGTGATCGCTGAACCTACCGAATGGGTCCGGACCAGGCCGCACGCCAAATCGTCCATCACCAGCGGCTTGCCGCCGTCGAACCAGCGGGCCAGGGCGTATCCTCCCATGCTCATGCCGTCGGGAATCATGATGATCAGGTTGCGGACCGGCTCCAGGGGCGGACGATCCTGCCCCGACAGCCAGCCCCCCGGCCCGGGATGGATGCCCAGCAGCAGTACGGCGACGGTGGCCGCCAAGGTGTGCGCGTGGCGTCGCTCGTTGCCCATGGTGGTGTGCCTTTTCGATCCTGGCGTGACCAGGCTAATGGTTGGCGATGCAGGGCGACCACAGCCGGTAGATCGGGCTGGTGGTGTCGTTGTTGGTATGGGCGCAGCGGTTGGTCATGTCCCAGGTCGCCGTGTCCATCTTCCGGTATTCGGCATGCCCGTCGCAGAACGCGAAGTAGTGCCCGTTGCCATGGATCGCGCGGCGGGTCGTCGCCCCTCCCCCGAGGCTGTAGCCCCCGTCGAAGACCCGGGGAAAGTCATGGCGGCTGTCACACCCGTTCTCGGCATACATGATGAACGTGCCGATGTTGCCGACGGTCGGCGGACGGCGGTTGCAGACGTGGGGCTGGCTCGCTGCAGGGAACAGGGAATCGTAGTTGGAGTAGCCGAGCCAGAAGTTGAAGGCATAGCTGGTCCGGACCCCGTCGTTCATCTGGGCCTCCGTGGCGGTGCAGGTTCCCGACCATCGGGCATAGACGCTCGCCATTGACGGACACAGGCCGATGCCGCGCCCTCCCAGAAACCGCTGGTTCTCGTCGTACACCTTCATCGAGCCGGTCGGCAGGTAGTCCCGCAGGATCCCGCGGTAGCCACGCATCCAGTCGCTGTTGCCGGGGGTCGCCATGGCGTCGTCCTGGGAGATGAAGTTGCCGTCGTAGTCGTCCCAGTACTGCACCGTCAGCAGGGCCAGCTGCTTTAGGTTGCCCAGGCACAGCGCCCGCCGGCTGGCTTCCTTCGCCTTGCTCAGCGCCGGCAGTAGCATGGCCGCAAGGATCGCGATGATCGCAATCACCACCAACAGTTCAATAAGGGTGAATGCCCTCAATGAACTTGCCTTCGCCCTGCGCGCTACGGCGGGCACGGCCAACCGCTCAATGAACGTGAAAAACCCGTGGCGGCGTCCGGTCTCCATGGCAATGCTCCCTGGCGCGCGATGGCGTCAGCTTGTTACAATTGTAACAAACGAAATATCCGGCGGCACCACGGCAAAGTCAAGTCCCCCGGAAAAAAAAAGGCGGGGACGTCCGCCGGAGGTTGGCCCGGCATCATTCAGGCAAATCGTTCGGCGGCTTCCTTGGCGAACTGCGTCCAGACGTGCAACCGGTCGGGATGCCCGGCCAGCGTCTCGAGTTCGCGCAGGACGATCTGGTGGCGAATGCCTTGCAACCTCCGGGCACCGTCATGCAGATCCTGCCGCACCTGCGCGGGATCATCGGGAAAGACGACATCGCTCGCCTTTTGTCGCCACATGATGCAGAAAAATCGGTGCCATGATAAGCTAATTACTCATAGCCAATAGTTTACAATCAATCAATGCCAATTGAAGAAAAGCATGATGAATTCAGGAGGATCAAAGCGAAAACGCATTGATTAAATGTAAAATCATAATATAGAGGTAGATGCTTATCCTGGCACCGGAATTTAGCTAGAGGCGCCAAGATTGGTGCGCCCGGAAGCGTGGCCGGGGGCCGTGCCGGTTTCGGCGAAACCGGCATACGGGGGCCGTGTTCGTCCGTT
>CAZBDL010000043.1:0-13329 GCA_964490525.1 uncultured Victivallales bacterium
TTGTCCGCATGCTGGCGTAGATACGGGCTCGTCGCACCCGCCAGTAGGTTCCCGGGCACGGGCGTGGGGGAGGGATGGGGCATGGCGGCAGGGTTCCCGGGAACCGTCTCCCTAGACGTTGATCTCCTCGGCGGCGGCGGCCTGGAGGTCGGGGGCGAGGCGGGCGAGGACGGGGTCGAGCTCGGCGGCGAGGAAGTCGTCAACCTGCTCGGGGGCGCGGCCGACGAAGGCGCGCGGCTCGAGGATGGTGTCGAAGCGTCCGGCGACGGCGGCGAAGGCGGGGTCACCCTTCAGCCGGTCGATGAGGTCGTTGCCGGCGCCCTCCTCCTTGATGCGGCGCACCGCCGCCATGCTGTGGCGCCGGATCGCCTCGTGCAGCTCCTGGCGGTCGCCGCCCGCCTCAACCGCCGCCATCAGGATGTTCTCGGTGGCCATGAAGGGCAGCTCCGCCTGGACGCGCGCGCCGATCACCCGGGGCCAGACCTGGAGGCCGTCCAGGACGTTGGCGACCAGCGAGAGGATGACGTCGGCATCGAGGAAGGCCTCGGGCAGGACGAGGCGGCGGTTGGCGGAGTCGTCGAGGGTGCGCTCGAACCACTGTCCGGCATGGGTCTGGGCGGCGTTGACAGGCAGGGAGATGAGGTGGCGGGCGAGGGCGCAGATGCGCTCGGAGCGCATCGGGTTGCGCTTGTAGGCCATGGCGCTGGAGCCGACCTGGCGCGTGCCGAACGGCTCCTCGATCTCGCGCAGGTTGGCGAGCAGGCGCAGGTCGCCCGCGAACTTCGCGGCGGATTGGGCGATGCCGGAGAGCACGGCGAGGACGTGGTAGTCGATCTTGCGCGGGTAGGTCTGTCCGGAGACGGGCAGGACGCGGGCGAAGCCCATGGCGGCGGCGACGCGGCGCTCCAGCTCGCGGACCTTGGCATGGTCGCCATGGAACAGCTCGAGGAAGCTCGCCTGCGTGCCGGTGGTGCCCTTGACGCTGCGGAAGGGCAGCTCCTCGGCCTCGCGCTCCAGCCGCCGCAGGTCCATCAGGAAGTCCTGGGCGTACAGGCAGAAGCGCTTGCCGACCGTGGTCAGCTGCGCCGGCTGGTAGTGCGTGAAGCCGAGGGTCGGCAGGTCGCGGTGGCGACGGGAAAAGTCCGCGAACTTCGCCAGGACCGCCCCCAGCCGCAGGCGCAGGATGCCCAGGCCGTCGCGCAGCTGGATCAGCTCGGTGTTGTCGGTGACGTAGCAGCTCGTCGCCCCGAGGTGGATGATCGGGCGGGCCGCCGGACAGCGCTCGCCGAAGACGTGGATGTGGCTCATCACGTCGTGGCGCAGCTCCTTCTCCACGGCGGCGGCGGCGGCGAAGTCGATGTCGTCCAGGTGCGCCGCCATCTCCACGATCTGCGCGTCGGTGATCGGCAGGCCCAGCGCCTGCTCCGCCCGCGCCAGCTCCAACCAGAGCCGACGCCAGGTGGCATGCTTCTTCTGCGCCGACCAGTTGAAGCTCATCGCCCGCCCGGCATAGCGCCCGGACAGCGGACTCTCGTAGCCTTCGTGCGGGGATCGTGTCGTCATCGCAGGCGCCCTCTCCGTCCGTCGGGGTTCGGCAACGCACGCCGTCGGCGGGCCGACGGAAGGCCCAAACCCTAGCGCCGCCAAGCCCGGTTATCAAGCGAATTCCTTGCAAACGCCGGGAAGCGGAGTATAGATAACCGTTTTCCCGGAACCGCCGGCCGCCGCCCTGGCCGGACAACAGGGGGCCAGCCTCACGTGACCTCGGCCAAGAAGAAAGCCCCGGAGCGCTCCCTCTACGGGATCGTCGTCAAGGTCGAGAACCTCGACCTCTGCCGGGTGTTCTACCGCGACATCCTCGAGCTGGGCCCGCCGATCAGCGACAGCAACTTCTGGGTCGAGTTCCGGCTCCAGAAGGACGTCTCCCTGGTGCTCGAGCTGGCGGCCAAGGGCGAGAAGCTGCCGGTGGGGCGCGGCCGGATCGCCTGGCTGTACCAGGTGCCGGACCTGGACCGCCTGACGGAGAAGCTCAAGGAGCACGGCTGCGAGGCGCTGCAGGAGGAGCAGGAGCGCCTGGGGCATCGCGTGCTGATGTTCGCCGATCCCGAGGGCAACCCCTTCCACCTGTACTGCGAGAAGGGTGCGCCCGGGGCCGGGGAGTAGCGCATGCCGATGATCACCCTGGTCGACTATGGCATGGGCAATGTGCGCAGCGTCGCCAAGGCCTTCGAGCATCTCGGAGCGAGGGTGACGCTGACTGGCGACCCCGCAGCCATCGCGGCGGCGCACACCATCGTCCTGCCGGGCGTCGGACACTTTGGCGACGGCATGCGCGAACTTCGCCAGCGCGGACTGGCCGACCCCATCCGCGAGGCCATCGCCGCTGGCATTCCGTTCCTCGGCATCTGCCTTGGCATGCAGCTCCTGCTCGACGCCAGCGAGGAGGCCCCGGAGATCCCGGGACTCGGCGTCTTCCCGGGCCGCGTCGTGCGCTTCCCCACCGGGGCCCTGAAGATCCCGCACATGGGCTGGAACCAGTTGCGCCTGGCGTCCCCGGACAGCCCCTTCCTCGCCGGGCTGCCCGCAGAGCCGTGGTGCTACTTCGTCCACTCCTACTATTGCCGGCCGGACGATCCGGGCCTGACCTTGGCGACCAGCGACTACGGTCTCGACTTTGCGGCGGCGATGGGCCGCGGCAAGGCCTTCGCCACCCAGTTCCACCCGGAGAAGAGCCAGGACAACGGGCTGACGATGTTGCGCAACTTCCTGCACGTGGCGGACGAGGCGGCGCCATGACCCCCAACGGCGGCGGCTTCCTGATCCTGCCCGCGATCGACCTGCGCGGCGGCCGTTGCGTGCGCCTGCGCCAGGGCGACTATGCCCGGGAGACCGTCTACGCCGACGATCCCGCCGCCCAGGCCCGCGCCTGGCGCGAGCAGGGCGGCCGCCTCCTGCACCTGGTCGACCTCGACGGCGCCAAGGCCGGGCACCCGGCGAACCTCGCGGCGGTCGCGGCCATCGTCGTGGCGGTCGACGGCCTCCCCTGCGAGCTGGGCGGTGGCATCCGCACCCACGCCGACGCCGAGGCCGCCTTCGCCGCCGGCGTCGCCCGCGTCATCCTCGGCACCGTCGCCTGCGAGCAGCCCGCCCTGGTCGCCGAGCTGCTCGCCGCCTTCGGGCCGGAGCGCATCGTCATCGGCATCGACGCCAAGGACGGGCGCGCCGCCGTCCGCGGCTGGCTTGACGAGACCGGCCACGACGCCCTCGCCCTGGCCGCGAAGTTCGCGGACCTGGGCGTGACGCGCTTCATCTACACGGACATCGCCACCGACGGCATGCTCACCGGCCCCAACCTCCCCGCCATGGCCGCCCTCTGCGACCGGGTGCCGCAATGCCGGGTGATCGCCTCCGGCGGCATCGCCGGGGCCGACGACATCCGCGCCCTGCGCCAGCTCGCCCGCCCCAACCTCGAAGGCGCGATCGTCGGACGCGCCCTCTACGATGGCCGCGTCTCCCTCGCCGAGCTGAACGCCGCCGCCGGAGAGTGAGAGTGACGATCTCGTTGCGTATGGACGATCGCCCAGCCCGAGTTCAACACTCTGAGTTGTAAGTTGTTGCTAATGAACAACTGGATTTTCAAGTAACTGCACGTTTCGTTGGATTTTGGCGGTGCCTGCCGATGCCCTTCGGGGGCGTCCCGGGGCAGGGGCCCGCTCCGGCCCTGGCTGCGGCAGATGACGCATGCTGGCGATGCCCAACTTGCGGTAGATGTCCCATTGGCAGGCCTCCGGCCGTCCGGTGCCATATTGACCCCGCGGGGTCAATATGGTTGGGGGTCAAGATGGTCCACGTATGAGGCGTACACAGGTGAACGGATTATCGGCATCGGGTCCAGCCACTATTGACACGACGCCTTATCCGGATATATTTCTTTCCAGATAAAGCATGAGCTGGAATTTTTCGTTACCAGGATGAGAGGCATGTTGGACGCACTGAAGTCAATGATACTGGACTTCCAAGAGGCTCCGCTCGAAACCGGAGTGCCCCGCCGGACGGCATTGCAGGCGGTCCCGCGCAAGGCATCTGTTTGCATTGGCGTCCGACGGAGCGGCAAGTCGACATTCATGTTTCAGATCATGCAACGACTTCTGGACAACAAGGTCCCGCGCCAGAACATCCTTTATCTGAACTTCTTTGACGACCGCCTTCATGGCCTTCAACAGGCGGGGATCGGCCTGGTGGCCGAGGCGTACTACTCTCTCTATCCGGAAAAAAAGAACACGGAGATGGTCTACTGCTTCTTCGACGAGGTCCAGAGCATCGACGGGTGGGAACCGTTCGTGGACCGATTGATGCGCACGGAGAGGTGCCAAGTCTACCTGACCGGCTCGTCGGCCCGCATGCTGTCGAAGGAGGTCGCCACGCAGATGCGCGGGCGGGCCTTGTCCTGGGAGATGTTCCCGTTCTCGTTCCGGGAGTTCCTGGATGCCCGGGGAATCGACGCCTCGGGAGAACTCTCGACCAAGCGGAGGCTGATGGTTCAGAAGGCGTTCGACCAGTACTGGGAAACCGGCGGCTTCCCGGAAGTGCTGGCGGTTCCGCGTCAGGTCCGGATCAAGACGCATCAGGAGTATTTCCACGCCGTGCTGTTCCGGGATCTGGTCGAGCGGCACGACGTGGCTCACCCCAAGGCGGTGTCCGACCTGGCCCGCTGGCTGGTGGACAACATCGCCTCGCCCTATTCCGTCAACCGGCTGACCGGATATCTGAAGTCGCTTGGACACAACGCCCCAAAGTCGGCGGTGTCCGACTATCTGGCGTGGTTTGAGGACGCCTATTTCTTCTTCAGCGTGCGCGTCTTTGACGCGTCGCTGGCCCGCAGCCACTCGAATCCCAAGAAAGCCTACTGCGTCGACCATGCCGTGATCCCGTCGCTCGCTTCGGGCGTTCTCGTCAACTCGGGACATCTCCTGGAGAATCTCGTGTTCGCCGGGTTGCGCCGCGCGTTTCCGGAGGTCTTCTACGTCAAGACCAAGGCGGGGCGGGAAGTCGATTTTGTGGTGCCGATGCGCACCGGCCCACCGATGCTGGTTCAGGTCTGCGAATCACTGGCCGAACCGCAGACGAGGAAGCGGGAACTGGCGGCGTTGAGCGATGCCATGAGCGAACTGGGATGCAAGACCGGCACCATCGTGACCAGGGGTGAGGACGAGCGCATCGACACGGCGTCGGGAACCGTCAAGGCCGTCCCTGCCTGGAAGTTTTTATTGGAACTGCCGGAGGCGAAGGAATAAGTATCCGTGCTCAGTGCACAGAATCCGCATGGTCCCGCCATGCACCTAATGGCACGAAGATAAGCGCCTGGGATCGCCGAGCCCCAGCTCGGCTTTACGGTGAATGAACCCCATCCACATGCTTATCTTAGTGCCATTGGTATTATTGCTCGCCGCGCTGAATAGATTGGGTAGTGCAAGGAATCTTTCGCACATTCACCGGCTGATTTGTGACGATCAACCAGCCATTTGAGATGCGCTCGGCAGGGTCATTATGCTCTATGCGTTGATTCCGGCGGCGATGTGGGCGTTGGGCAGCATCTGCACGGCGCGCAGCGCCAAGCTCCTCGGCCCTACGCGGACGAACCGCTGGCGCCTGGCCATCGCCATCGTCCTGCTCGGCGCCTGGTTGGCCCTGCAGGCGGAGATCCCGGTCCATGCCCGGCTGTGGGGGTGGCTGACCCTCTCCGGCGTCATCGGGCTGGGCCTCGGCGACCTGGCGATGCTGGGCGGCTACCGACATGTCGGGCCACGCATCACCGTCATGCTCCTGCTCTGCCTTGCGGTGCCGATCTCCGGCGTCAGCGAATGGCTCTGGCTGGGCACCACCATCAGCCTGCGCCAGGTCGTACTTGCCGCAGGCATCCTGGTGGGGGTCGGCCTGGCGGTCATGCCGGGGGCGAGCATCCCGGCCCGCGACCGGCGCGGCATCCTGCTCGGCCTCGCCTGCGGCGTGGCGGCGGCACTCGGACAGGGCCTCGGCACCACGCTCAGCCGGGTCGGCTACCAGGCCGCCGCCGAGATGGGGGTCGCCCTCGGGGGCGTGGCCGCCTCCTGGCAGCGGATGGTCGGGGGGCTCGCCTGCACCCTGGTCGTCGAGCTGATCCTGCGCCTCAACACCCCGGCCGTGCCTCCGGTCCAGGGCGCCGGCGAGGTCCTCGCCGCCGCCGGACATCCCCGCCCCGGCTCCGCCTGCTGGTGGCTTGCCGCCTCCGTTGTCCTCGGGCCCCTCGTCGGCCTCTCCGTCTATCAGTGGGTCCTCATCACCCAGCCCGGCGCCCTCGTCCAGGCCATGACCGCGCTCACTCCCGTCATCGTCATCCCCTTTTCCTGGTGGATCGACGGCGACCGGCCCAGCTGGCACGGCATCGTCGGCGGCATCCTCGCCTGCGCCTGCGCCATCCTCATGGCCCGCGGCTGAGGCAACGGGAATAGGCCGCCCCGGTGCTGCCGCCGTCCGCGTTCCCGTGGAGGGTGAGAATCAGGATGGCCGCAGGATGGGGACGGAAGAAGATCTCGCCGTTGCCGTCGAGGCCTGCCCCACCGCTTTCGGCGGTGGTCGGGCTCCAGCCTTCGGCGCGGAGGCGGGTGGACATCTCGGCCAGGGCCTGGGGGGGGGGCAGGGTGGTGGCGAACTGTCCAAAGGTCGCGTCACGCCCGGGAAACTCCAGGGATTGCCGGGGCGTGGCGTCGGGTGGCAGGGGAATATCCTTTGGCCAGGGCAAGGGCGTCGGGAACGACTCCGGCAGGTCCAGGCGGAAGCGGACCACCGGATAGGGCGCGCCGCCCAACGCCACCAAGTAGAGCCGCTGGCGGCGGCCCTGTCCGTCGCGGATCTCCATGACCAGAGACTGCTCGTTCCAGCGCAGGCGGGCATCGGGGTAGAGGCGCTTGAGGATCTCGAAGCAGTCGCGCAGGTTCTGCTCGACCAGGCCGATGCCCAGTTCGGTGCGGACGCCATTGAGGATCACCGGCTCGGTCCAGAGGTCGCGGCCGGACAGGACGGCGGCCGGATCGGCGGCGCCCGCCCGGAACGGCCACAGCGTGAAGACCTCGGCCGGCAGGCGCGCGGCCGTGGCCATGAGGATCAGGGCCGCCACCGGGATGATCATGCGCCGGATGCCCATGGCTCCATCTCTCTGGCAAGGTTATCGGCGTTTCGGTCTCACGGCATGCGTGCTTGGGCCAGGCGGGCTGAGGTTGGCATCGCCATCGTCCGCAACGACGGCCTCGCCCATGCCGGAGAACGTCGGCAGGCCCGCGAATATTCCCTCCGGGGCGGGGAAAATCAGCAGGCGGCGTCCCCGCGGCAGGAGCTGGCGGTTGGCCCAGGTGTGGAAGGCGATGAGTTCGGCAATGTCGCCGTGGGGGAGGATGCCGCGTTGCGGACGCTCCAGGTGGGCCGCCGCCGCGCACACGCCGGGCACCACCCCGACCAGGGCCAGCGTCGCCGGAGCCTGGGGCGCGTCGGCATGGCTGCGGATCCAGCGGCGCAAGGCATTGCGCACGGCCGACGCCATCAGGCACAGGCGCGGGGCCGCACCGTCCCCGCCGCCCATCGAGAGCGCGCTCTCCGGCCAGCCCTCCGGGCATAGGCGGAAGAGCGCCTGGCCGGGATCCGGGCGGCAAGGGTTCCCGGGCGGCGGTATGGATGCCGGAGTTCCCGGTGGCGGACGGGGCAGGTCGCCGCCCGGATGCCAGGCGATATGGGAATTGAAGAGCCAGGGCCGCGACGGCAACGCGCGCTCCTCGGGAAATGCCAGGACGATCCGCTCCACCAAGGCCTCGCCATCGGCCCGGCGAAGACGATAGGCGGCCGTCCCGGAAAAGCGCCCCGGCGGCAGTTGCCAGCGCCACCAGTCCTCGGCGATGCCCAGCTCCAGCATCCCGCCAGCCGCGTTCTCGAGGATGATGGCCAGCGGCGGCAGGACGTCTTCCGCCACCACGCCATCGCTCTCCGGCCAGGCCAGGACGCGGCTGGACACCGTGCCGGTGGTGGGATCCAGCGCGTGCCATGTCGCCTGGCGCCACGCCCCCGACACGCGCAGCTCCTCCACCGCGAAGGCCTGGGCAAGGGTGCTCGGGTGCGTGCGGATCTCGCTGGCCACGAGGATGGCCCGGCCAAAGGCCGTCCAGCGACGCGCGAACTGCGGTTCGGCCCCGAACGGCAGCACCGTCCGCATCTCGCCACGCCCGCCCGGAACCCCCAGGAAGCGGTGGGCCCGGCATTGGCGGATTTCGCCGAGATGCTCGCCAAACTCGTCGATCCGGCTGCCCTGCACATGCAGCGTGGCACCCATCTCCGGCAGGTGGAAGCGCAACGGCGCCGGTTCCCCGGGATGGCATTCGGCCCGCCAGCCAGGTCCCTCCTGGAGGAGTGGAGCGTTCGCTCTCGTCGTCACGTCGCCCATAGTCAGCCGATCACCTGGAAGACCTCGCCGAGCGGCTTGCGCGGTGGCGACACCTTGTCGTCCGCCGGATAACCCAGCGGCGAGATGGCGATCACCTCCCATGGCGGCAACAAGCCTGCCGCCCGGTTCATCTGCGCCATGTCGTAGGCGCAGATCCAGCAGGTGCCCAGGCCCTCGCTAGCCGCCGCCAGCACCAGGTGCTCCATGGCGATCGCCACGTCCACCGCCACGATGCTCTCCCCCTCCGGACGCTTCCAGGCCTGGTCGCGGTTGCCGATCGCCAAGACGATCGCTGGCGCCTGCCGCAGCCAGGGCTGCCGATACACCCCCGCAATCCGCTCCCGCAGCGCGGCGTCAAGCACGATCCGAAAGGTGAACGGCTGCCGGTTGCAGGCCGTCGGCGCCAGGTTCACCGCCTCGCCGATCCGGGCCAGCGCCGCCGGATCGAGCGGACGATCCAAATAGGCCCGGACGCTCCGCCGCGCCCGCATCGCCCCGTAGATGTCCATGCCCATCGCATCTCCTCCTTGTGCCGGTGATCGCCTCAGCCCATGAATGTAGCACGCTTGCCGAAAGTCTCATGTCCGGCCCGCGGAAATCCACGGCAGGGCAAGTCAAGAGGGATTTCTCCGACCCCTGCCGGGGGTCGCGTGATGGCGGGGGGCGGCTTTCCGGGAGTGTCGCCCGCAAGCCTGCTCAACATCAGGGTAAGCTCTGCCATTCCGCCGGGATGGAGAGAAAAAAACAGCTCGACATTGCTCTTCATAACGTCCCTCGCATGTCAATACTATGATGATGACGATTTGCCATCGGCCGTTGCATTGGCTGCGGTGCGGGCGATATTGGGACATGGATCTGGTGCTGAAATTCCTGCTCTGCATCCTGGCCGCGCCGTTTGTCCTGGCCGGGGCGATCATCGGGGCCGTGCTGCTCGTCATCGCGGTGGTTGTGCTGCTCATCATCGGCCTGCTGGCCGCCGCCTTCGCCGGGGAGCGGCGCGATGGCGTCCGGCGCCCAGTGGCCGGCTGGCACACGATTCGCCGTCGCGTCCCCGGCGGGCAGTCCGGGCGGCGCTGGACATCGGCGGCCCGGACGCGCGCCAATCCCGGCCCGGCCAGCCAGGACCTGACCGCGTCCGATGGCGTCCGCTGGGAGGCCATTGACGAAAACGAGGACGACGGCGAGGTGGAGACGGAGGCCGCAGGCCACGAGGACTGTCCGGAGTGCCTGGGCACCGGCGTCGCGGCCGACGGCAATTCCTGCCCGACGTGCGGCGGCGAGGGCCGTACCGAACGCTGAACCGACGGCCGGGAGGGGCGAAGCCATGTTGGATGGAATCAATAACCAACAGCCAACACGGAATATCCAATTCCCAAGGGAAGACCATCAGGAAAGAACTTGATTTGCGGGTTCCGCCGTCTTCCCCCCGGTCAGGAGAGGCGGAGCCGCTCGCGGATCTGCGCGGCGATGGCGTCGCGGGCCGCGTCGTCGTCATAGCGCCGCTGCCGCCAGCCCCAGTGGAAGCCATCCTCGGGATGGCGCGGGATGACGTGCAGGTGGGCATGCATGACGACCTGGCCGGCGCAGGCGCCGTTGGCGAGGTGGAGGTTGAAGCCGTCGGCGTCGAGGGCGCGGCGCTGGGCCGTGCCCAGGCGTCCGGCGATCTGCATCATGCGCCCGGCCACCGCCTCCGGCACCGAGGCGATGCTCTCGTGATGCTCCTTCGGGATGACCAGCAGGTGGCCCGGATTGATCGGGGCGATGTCCAGGAAGGCCATCACCAGGTCGTCCTCGAACAGGATGGTGGCGGGAATCTCGCGGGCGACGATGCGGCAGAAGAGACAGCTCATCGGGTCACCATTGCTCGTGGCGGTACTGCTTCAGGAAGTCCTGGCCCCAGCCGACGACGCGGCCGTCCGCGAAGACCACCGGGGTGCATTCGTCGTGGGTGATGGCGCCGTCGGCCCAGCGGCGCTGGGTGTAGTAGTGCCAGACGTCGGGCTCGTGGTAGGCCTCGTTGACGAGGGGCTCGCCGAGCAGGGTGCGAACCTCGTCATGGGTCATGCCCCGGCGCAGCAGGGCGGCGCGGTGGCGGTTGCGCGCCATCTCGGCGGTGCCGCAGGCGGCCGCCAGCAGCATCAGCGCCAGGGCGGCGACCGCCACCGGCAGGATCCTCGGCATCGGCCTCATCGTCTCCTCCATGTGCCGGTCACCATAGCGGCCTCCCCGGGCGAATGCAATCTGTCGACGGCCCCGGGCTATTCGCCATCGGCAAGCGCCGCGAAGAATTCGTGGAGGGGGTAGACATGGGTGATCGGGCCGACATTGCAGCCGGTCATGTAGAGGCCGTGCTCGACGTTCCCCTCCCAGGTGGCGAGCAGGGCCTTGGCGATGCAGAAGGGCACCTTGCGGGGGTTGCAGGTGCGCAGGCAACGGTAGGGGCAGGCGAACGGCTCGCGCTGTCCGGCCAGCACACGCTCGACCAGGGGGGTGCGCAGGACGCGCACCGGCAGGCCGACCGGGCTCTTGATGACGACCACGTCCTCAGGCCGGGCCTCGACGAAGACCTGCTTGCTGGCGGCGGCAATGCCGGCCTCCTCGGCGGCGATGAAGTAGGTGCCGACCTGGACGCCCTGATAGCCCATGGCGAGGGCGGCGGCGACATCGGCGCGGCAGGCGACCTCGCCGGCGGCGATCAGCGGCACCGGACAGCCATAGCGGTCGAGGACCTCCTTGACCTCGCGGTAGAGGAGGTCGAGCGAGCAGGTCTGGTCATGCTCGAGCTGCTCCGTCGAGAAGCCGAGGTGGCCGCCGCAGCGCGGGCCCTCGACGATGATGGCGTCCGGCTTGCGCCCATACTTGCGCAGCCAGGTCTTGACCACCAGCTCCGCGGCGCGTCCGCTGGAGATGATCGGGATGAGGGCGACATCCGCCCCGCCGACATAGTCCGGCAGGTACAGCGGCAGGCCCGCCCCGGAAAGGATGAAGTCGATGCCCGCCGCGACGGCGGCGCGGACGATCTCCTCGTAGTTGGAGAGCGCGACCATGACGTTGATGCCGAGGGGCCCCTGGCCGCCCGCCAGTTCGCGCGCCCGGCGGATCTCCTCGACGAGGACGCGGTTGGACTCGTTGACGAAGTCGGTCTTCGACTTCTCGATGTCGCCGAGGCCGACGCTGGCGATCGTCCCGAACGCCCCTTCGCGGATCGCCGCCGCCGCCAGCGTGGCGTTGCCGACGCGCACGCCCATGCCCGCCTGGATCACGGGAAAGCGGCTCTCAAGGTGGCGGATGCGCAGTGGGGGCAGCGGCATGAAGGTTTCCTCGTCGTCAGCCATGGCATTTCGGGGAAGGCGCGTTAATGTGCCACCGAATCCGCAGATGACAATCCCCGGGGGCCCCTTCCTTGAGCAGCGTGCGCCGACATCTTATCCCGGCCCTGGCCTTTCTCTGCCTGGCCGCGGCCGCCCTCGCCCTGGCCAACACCGCCTGGCGTCTCGCCCGGCGCGAGGCCGCCTTCCGCGCCCGGGAGGCGGCGGCCCGGCTCCACCGCCAGGTCGCCGAGGCGGCGGTCGCCTGCCGTGGCGCCCTCGAACAGGAGCGCCAGGAGCTGATCCGGCAACTGCGCGAGGCCGCGGTCGACGACATCGACGCCCTGCCGGAACAGATCCCCCTGCTGCGCAGCGTGTTTGTCGCCGACGGCGCCGGCCAGCCCCTGCATCCGGCCCCCGACGATCCCTTCTGGCGGCGGTTCCGGGGCCTCTTCCTGGAGGGGAGCGAGGACGCCCCCGCCGCCATGTCCGAAATGCCCGATGCCACCGCCCGCGCCGAACCGGCACCGCCCCCCTTCGCCGACGAGATCCGCCATGGCGTCGCCGGCTGGATCCCGTGGTTCACGGACAACCGTTTCCACCTGGTCGTCTGGGTGCGCGACGACGGCGGCGAGGACGTCGTCTATGGCGGCGAAGTCGACACGGAGGCGTTGCTGGCGGCGCTGGCCATCTGCCTTCCAGCCCCCGTCATGTCCGGTGCCCGCCTTGATTTGGCCGACGCCCGTGGCCGGGTCTTTGGCGCTGTCGGCGCCGACCTCGATGCCATCGTTCCCGACCAGGCCGCAGCCGTCCGCGAGCCCGACGCCTGGGCGGAGGTGGCGCCAGCGACCGTGCCCCTCCTGCGGGTGCGCGGCTACCTTGGCCCGGACCACCGGGAAGGACGCGCCGGGGACGCCTTCGCCCGTCAGATGCAGATCCTCGCCCTGCTCATCGTGCTCCTGGCCGCTGGCCTGGCCTTGCCGTGGCTGGCCGGGCGCGAGACGGTCGTGCTCGCCCGGAAGCCATCCCGTCCGGAAACCATCCGTCTCCAGGACGACCTGGCGGCGCTGGCGGAGACGATGCGCCCGGCCTTGGCGGCCCGGGGCATGACGCTGGCCCTGGAGATGCCGCCGGTTCCGCTGGAGATCACCAGCGACCGGGAGGCCCTGGCCGAGGTGGTGCAATCCCTCCTGGGCAACGCCGTCACGCATGCCGACGGCGGCGGCGAGGTGACGCTCGCCGTGTCGGCGGCGCCCGGCGGCGGCATGGTCCTGCGCATCCTCGACCGCGGCCCCGGCGTGCCCGACGGCAAGCGCGAAAAGATCTTCCGGCGGAAACGCCATCCCGGGCCGCGCCGCGATGACGGCATCCCCGGCCCCGGCTTCGACCTGGCCACCGCCCGCGCCCTGATGCGCGAGAATCATGGCGATCTGACCTGCCATGCCCGCCCGGGCGGCGGTGCCGAGTTCCGCCTGGTCCTCCCGTAAGCGCCATACGGGCCCCGCCGCAGTCCAAAGATGGTGTGTTCTTTGTCAAGCAGACAAGGAGATTTTTTCA
>CAZBDL010000044.1:0-13241 GCA_964490525.1 uncultured Victivallales bacterium
CTCTTCCCGAGGCTGAACCGGGTCTTCCTGCAGGCTGAGTCCGAGATCGCCGCCATCAACATGGTCCTCGGCGCCGCCGCTGCTGGCCGCCGCGCCATGACTGCCTCCTCCGGCCTGGGCATCAGCCTGAAGCAGGAGGGCGTCTCCTACCTCGCCGCCAGCGAGCTGCCGGCCGTCATCGTCGACATCACCCGCGGCGGCCCCGGACTCGGCAACATCGGACCCGAGCAGTCCGACTACAACCAAGTCGTCAAGGGTGGTGGACACGGCAACTATCGCTGCCTTGTCCTCGCCCCGAACTCCGCCCAGGAGATGTGCGACCTGACCGTCCTCGCCTTCGACCTCGCCGACCGCTACCTGACCCCCGTCTACGTGCTCGCCGACGGCGTCATCGGCCAGATGCTCGAGTCCGTCACCCTGCCCGAACCGCTGTCCCGCCATCCCGCCCCCCCCTGGGCCCTTGCCGCCACGCCCGCCACCCGGAACAACTACATCACCTCGGTCTACCTCGACCACGACGACCTCGAACAGCTCAACCGCAAGCTCCAGGACAAGTACCAGGACATGCGCGGCCGCGAGCAGCGTTGCGAAACCTACCGGACCGAGGACGCCGACCTGATCATCACCGGCTATGGCATCGTCAGCCGCCTGATCCATTCCGCCGTCGACGATCTGCGCGCCCGCGGCATCCGCGCCGGCATGATCCGCCCGATCACCCTCTTCCCCTTCCCGGAACAGGCCTTCCAGTCCGCCGCCCGCACCGCCCGCACCTTCCTCTGCGTCGAGATGAGCAATGGCCAGATGGTCGACGATGTCCGCCTCGCCATCTCCTGCTCGTGCCCGGTCCGCTTCTACGGCCGCATGGGCGGCAATGTCCCCGAGATCCCTGAGATCCTCGCCGAGGCCGAGGCCGCCATGGTTGCGGCGGGAGGCACGCCATGAATCCCGACGCCAAGGCCAAGTTCAGCCGTCCCAAAGGATTCTTCCCGGTCTTCGCGCGACGGCCCGGCCCGATCAAGCTGAACATGCACT
This sequence comes from uncultured Victivallales bacterium, assembly GCA_964490525.1. GTDB lineage: Bacteria > Verrucomicrobiota > Lentisphaeria > Victivallales > CAZBDL01 > CAZBDL01. Next base: position 1,033 of record CAZBDL010000044.1, read on the forward strand.
ACTGCCCAGGCTGCGGCCACGGCATCCTGCACAAGCTCATCGCCGAGGCAATCGTCGACTTCGGCCTCCAGGACAACCTCATCCTCATCGCCCCGGTCGGCTGCGCCGTCTTCACCTACTACTACTTCGACTGCGCCGGCGTCTCCGCTCCCCACGGCCGCGCCCCCGCCGTCGCCACCGGCCTGCTCCGCGCCAACCCCGACTCCTACGTCATCTCCTACCAGGGCGACGGCGATCTCGGGGCCATCGGCCTGAACGAGTTCCTCCAGGCCGCCAACCGCGGCGAGAACATGGTCGTCTGCTTCGTCAACAACGCCATCTACGGCATGACCAGCGGCCAGATGGCCCCGACCAGCCTGATCGGCCAGAAGACGACGACCTCCCCGTACGGGCGCCGCGCCGACAACGAGGGCTACCCCCTGAAGGTCGCCGAGATGGTCGCCGCCCTGGCCAGCCCGATCTACGTCGAGCGCGCCGCCCTGACCTCCCCCGCCCGCATCCGCGCCGCCCGCCAGGCCCTGCGCAAGGGCTTCGGGTATATGCGCGAGCGCCGCGGCTTCTCCCTCATCGAGTTCCTCTCCGGCTGCCCGATCAACCTCAAGCGCACGCCGGCCGAGACCGATCGCTGGATCGAGGAGGAGATGATCCCCCAATTCCCCCTCGGCTGCCTCAAGGACATCGCCGCCGAGCGCTCCCCCATCGTCCGCCCCGTCGGCATCTATGACCCGGACCGCGTCCGCGAGGTCCTCTACCCCGAGCTCAAGACCTTCTCCGGACGCGAGTTCAGCCTGCGCAAGGAGCTGCGCATCAAGTGCGCCGGGTTCGGCGGACAGGGCATCCTCAGTCTCGGGCTGATGATCGCGGCGATGGGCCAGATGCGTAACATCAACGTCACCTGGCTGCCCTCCTACGGCCCCGAGATGCGCGGCGGCACCGCCAACTGCGGGGTCGTCCTCAGCAACCAGACGATCGGCTCGCCGCTCGTCCGCGACTGCAACATCCTCATCGCCATGAACCAACCCTCCCTCGACCGGTTCCTGCCGGAACTCAGCCCCGAAGGCATCCTGCTCTACGACAGCACCAATATTGCTCACCCCGACACCCGCAGCCGGGTCATCTCCGTCCCCGCCGCCGCCATCGCCCAGGACCTCGGCGCCATCCAGTGCGCCAATGCCGTCATGATGGGCGCCTTCGCCGCCGCCCTCATGGGCCGCGAACAGCAGGAGTACATGGCCGTCTTCGACGAATCCATCGCCACCAAGTTCCATGACCGGCCCGACATCATCGCCATCAACCAGCAGGCCTTCCGCCGCGGCCTCACCGAAATGCGCCGCGACTTCACCCCCACCGCGACCTGACCACGAATTGCCCGCCATGCTTGCCAAGCGCATCATCCCCTGCCTCGATGTCACCGGCGGACGCGTCGTCAAGGGCGTCAACTTCGTCAACCTCGTCGATGCCGGCGATCCCGTCGCCGCCGCCATCGCCTACGACCGTCAGGGCGCCGATGAGGTCGTCTTCCTCGACATCACCGCCAGCAGCGACGGGCGCGACACCATGGTCGAGGTCGTCGCCCGCACCGCCGAACAGGTCTTCATCCCCCTCACCGTCGGCGGCGGCATCCGCACCGTCGAGGACATGCGCCGCCTCCTGCAGGCCGGCGCCGACAAGGTCTCCGTCAACACCGCCGCCGTCCTCCGCCCCGCCCTCATCCGCGAAGGCGCCGCCCGTTTCGGCAGCCAGTGCATCGTCCTCGCCATCGACGCCCGCCGCGTCCCCGGACAACCCGGCCAATGGCAGGTCCATACCCACGGCGGACGCACCCCGACCGGACGCGATGCTGTCGCCTGGGCCGCCGAAGGCGTCGCCCTCGGTGCCGGCGAAATCCTCCTCACCAGCATGGACGCCGATGGCACCCGCGACGGCTACGACTGCGAACTGACCCGCGCCGTCGCCGACGCCGTCCCGGTCCCGGTCATCGCCTCCGGCGGCGCCGGCACCCTCGACCACCTCGTCGATGTCCTCGGACGCGGCGGCGCCGATGCCGTCCTCGCCGCCAGCATCTTCCACTTCGGCGACCATACCGTGGCGGAGACCAAGGCCTATCTCCGCGACCACGGCATTACCGTCCGCATCCCCACCCCCACCCTTGAACCTTGAACGTTAATCCTCCCGCCATCCCCGGAGCCTCCCCCTCATGGCCCGCATCCTCATCGCCGAAGATGAACCCCTCACCCAGGACCTGTACCGGCGCATCCTGTTGCTCAATGCCCACACCACTCTGTGCGTCGCCAGCGGCGAGGAACTGATCGGGAAGATCGACGAGTTCAACCCCGACCTGGTCATCCTCGACGTCGGCCTGCCCGGCGCCTCCGGCATTGAGACGTGCCGCTCCATCCGCCAGCGCACCGGCTTTGAGAACCTGCCGGTCATGATCCTCTCCGCCAAGGACGGCGAGGCCGACATCACCACCGGCGTCCGCGCCGGCGCCAACGACTATCTCCTCAAGCCCATCCGCAAGTCCGAACTCCTCGCCAAGGTCGAACTCCTCCTCGAACACCGCGGCGCCTTCTCCCCCGACCCCGCCGTCGGCGGCATGTTCGCCGGCCGCTACCGCCTCGTCCGCGCCCTCGGCACCGGCGGCAACAGCGAAGTCCACCTCGCCGTCGACACCCACTCCCAGCGCGAAGTCGCCCTCAAGATCTTCAAGACCTCCGAGAAGGAGGAGAACTTCCTCCCCCGCTTCCTCCGCGAGGCCTACGGACTCTCCCGCCTCAACCACCCGAACATCGTCAAGCTCGTCGACTTCGGCAACCAGCGCAATGTCTTCTACCTCGCCACCGAATTCGTCAAAGGAAAGTCCCTCGGCGAAATCATCGCCGACAGCGTCCTCGTCGAGGAGTCCGCCGTCATGGTCGCCCTCGAGATCGGCAAGGCCTTCTCCTACATGAACCAGTACGGCGTCGTCCACCGCGACATCAAGCCCGACAATATCCTCATCGCCGACACCGGCGAGGTCGTCCTCGTCGACTTCGGCCTCGCCCGCGAGGAGCATCAGCAGACCCTGTCCCTGAAGGACGAGATGTTCGGCACCCCCCAGTTCCTCTCCCCCGAATACATCAACGGCGCCAAGAACATCGACATCCGCACGGACATCTACTCGCTTGGCATCACTCTCTTCTACGCGGTCTCCGGGCAGTTCCCGTTCGTCGGGCGCACCGCCATGGCCATCCTCCACCAGCAGCTCAACGAGCAGCCGCCCTACCTGGCCAACCTCATGCCCGAGCTTTCCAAGCCGTTCGCCGACATCATCTTCCGCATGATGGCCAAGGATCCCGCCACCCGCTGCACCCTGCCCGAGATGATTCAGGCCTTCGCGGCCCTGGCCGACGGGCATGCAGCCCAGGCGGATCCCGGGGAAACCGACGACGTTGCCGCTGCCACCCCGGCCGATGCCCCCGGCACCGGCACCGGCACCGGCACCAGCACCAGCGCCGCCCCGCCGCCAGAGGCCACCAATCCCCCGCCCGGGCCCCATGAAGCCACGGCGCCCCAGCCGGCACCGCCGGTCCTGCCACCGCCGGCAGCACCGCCGCCACCCGAACCGCCCCGTCCCCCGGCGACATCGCCCTCCCCAGATGAGGCGGAACCCGACACCGACCGCCAGCCCGCCGGGCAAATGGCCCCGATCACCGTCACCCAAAAACTCCCCCCACGCAAAAAAACCTGGAGCGCCGACCAATGACCACCGCCAAGCCCAGCCTCGCCTACCACGCCAGCGCCCCCGCCGGCAAGATCGCCCTGCGCTCGACCAAGCCCTGCCTCACCCAGGGCGACCTCTCCCTCGCCTACACCCCCGGCGTCGCCGATCCCTGCCTGGCCATCAAGGACGACCCCGAGGCCGTCTGGCAGTACACCGCCCGCGGCAACCTGGTGGCCGTGGTCAGCGACGGCACCGCCGTCCTCGGCCTCGGCAACATCGGCCCCTGCGCCGGCATGCCCGTCATGGAGGGCAAGTCCGTCCTCTTCAAGCGCTTCGCCGACGTCGATGCCTTCCCCCTGTGCATCGGCGACGTCTTCACCCCAGAGGGCCGCACCGACGCCGACCGCGTCATCGAGACCGTCCTGCGCCTCGCCCCCACCTTCGGCGGCATCAACCTTGAGGACATCGCCGCCCCCGCCTGCTTCCGCATCGAACAGGAGCTGAAGCGCCGCATGCCCATCCCGGTCTTCCACGACGACCAGCACGGCACCGCGATCATCTCCCTGGCCGGCGTCCTCAACGCCCTGAAGATGGTCGGCAAGGACATCGCCCAGTGCCGCTTCGTCCTCAACGGCGCCGGCGCCGCCGGCATCGCCTGCGCCGAGATCTACATCACCGCCGGGGCCCGCCGCGAAAACTTCCTGCTCTGCGACTCCAAGGGCGTCATCCACGCCGACCGCCCCGACCTCACCGCCGAAAAGGCGAAGTTCGCCCACCGGACCCCGGCCCGCACCCTCGCCGACGCCCTCGCCGGGGCCGACCTGTTCATCGGCCTCTCCGTCGCCAACTGCGTCACCGCCGAGATGGTCCGCACCATGGCCCCCAAGGCCGTCCTCTTCGCCATGGCCAACCCCACCCCGGAGATCCTCCCCGACCAGGCCCTCGCCGGCGGCGCCGCCGTCGTCGGCACCGGACGCAGCGACTTCCCCAACCAGGTCAACAACGTCCTCGGCTTCCCCGGCATCTTCCGCGGCGCCCTCGACGTCCGCGCCGCCGACATCAACGAGACGATGAAGCTCGCCGCCGCCCGCGCCCTCGCCGAGATCGCCGCCGAGCCGCCCGACGCCGAGGTCCGCAAGGCCCTCGCCGCCGCCTATCCCGCCGACGCCGCCGCTGGCATGTTCGACGGGGCCTGCCCCCTCAAGCCCTCCTACGTCATCCCCAAGCCCTTCGACCCGCGCGTCGTGCCACGCGTCGCCCGCTACGTCGCCGAGGCCGCCATCGCCTCCGGCGTCGCCCGCTGCCCGGTCGACGACCTCGCCGCCTACGAGCAGGCCGTCGCCCAACGCATCGCCAGCAACGCCTGACCGCGTCCCGTGCTTTCCCGTCGAGCACCAGCGCCAGCGCCAGCACGAAATACTGCCCCGCGACCCGCATTTATCGCTGGCATCCCATCCCCCATCCTGCCATCTTGCCATCATGCCTCTTCCCACGCCCAAGTTATAATCTTACCAGTAAGATAAAACGATAAATTCTTACCAGTAAGATTCCTGATGATTTTTTTACCAGTATGATTATTTTATATTTTCTTACTGATAAGATTGCATGTGGCGGTTTTGCCATTAGGATTACCGGTGGTGTTTCGGTGTTTCTACCAGCATGAATTCTTGTTGCCAGCATGAAAGGGAGGCAGGACATGGCTACGTTGGCCACGACCAGGATGTCGTCGCGGGGGCAGTTGGTGATTCCGGAGAAGGTGCGCAAGCAGCTCAATCTCGGGGCGGGGGCAGAGTTCATCGTGGTCGCGGATGGCGACCTGGTTGTGCTCAAGGTCGTCCGCCAGCCGATGAAGGGCGAATATGCCGAATTGGCCAAGAAGGCGAAGGATTTGGGTGCGAAGTTCGCGATAGCCAAGGCGATCGGAATCGCCACGTCGCCCCGTAATGCCTGGAAGCGTTTGTGAGCAAGAACGGCCAGCGCCCCGATTGGTGCGCGCCGCCGGAAGTGCTCGGATTGCTGGGCACAACCTTCCCGGGAATCGTGGTGATCCCCCTCGTCGCGATCCTTGCCATCCTCGGCCCATTGCTGCACTCGGCACTTTCCTCCTCATCCCCTTGTTCCTAGCGACGTAATCCAACTCGTACGTTCAATGATTTCTGTGCGTTCGTCCTCGTCCTCGAATTTCCCCCGGCGGAAACGGACTGCCTTCCCGAACCAACACCCCCAGGCCTCCCATGAGCGAACCACGCCCACGCATCCCAAGACGTGCCGTCGCCAGCTTGGTGATAGGCGTGGCCAGCCTGATCGTGGCTGTGGCTGCAATCATTGCCCTCATCCTGTTCGGGTTGCATTCAAACCATCATAACATCTCGGATGGGTTGGATTTCCAGGCAATGCTGCTGCTGGGGTCACTCCTTGGCGTTTTCCTGGCGGTTAGCACTGGCATTGCCGTCATTTCGCTGGACATCATCTTTTCAAAGGCAAAAGGAAACTCCATTCATCAAGCGACATTGGCGGGCCTTGGCGCATTGTTGTTGGCGTTGGTGCTTTGCTTTCCGTGGATGTCCATAGCCCGCGAACGGGCCCGCCGGATCTCCTGTGCCTCCAACTTGAAGTCCCTCGGCCTGGCCTTGCGCATGTACTCCTCGGACTGGCACGAGCAGTTTCCGCCGATGGACGGCGCCGCCGGACTGGAACTCCTGCGCTCGCAGGGATATTGCGAAAACCACAAGATGTACACCTGCCCCAGCACCAAGACCCTTTGCGGGCAGGGCTACGAAGCCTCCCTGGCCGAGGACATCGTCGACTACATCTATTGGGGCGGGTACACCGAGGCGGACGACATAACCATCCCGGTCATGCTCGACAAGCCAGACAATCATCGCGCCTACGGCAATGCCCTGTTCATCGGCGGCCATGTCTCCGGCTTCCACGGCAAGGATTGGGAAGCCATCCAGGCCGAGGCCGCAGCCCGGCACCGACGCATCGTCGCCCCCCGTCGGGAAGCGTCGGCGCAATAACCGGACCGGCCGCGCCCCGGAGAAATAGCCCCGCTTCCGCCCCCGCCGGGAAGCGTCGGCGCAATAACCGGACCGGCCGCGCCCCGGAGAAATGGCCCCGCTCCCCCCGCCTCCCAGCCTGAGTGCTCACGGCCTCCCAACCTGGATACTCAAGGCCTCCCCACCAAGGCCTCCCCGCCAGAATGTTCCAGCGCCCCCCCATCCCAGCCATCCCCAACGGGATGCGCTTGCCCCTTCCCTGGCCAACGCTATAATCTTACCAGTAAGAAAATTGCTCAATATTCTTACTGGTAAGAATAACCGCCCGATGCCGACCCGGAATTGATGGGCGGCATTAGGCAAAGCGAGGAGCATGGCCATGGAGGGGATGGGCACGACACGGATGTCGTCGAAGGGACAGGTGGTGATTCCCCAGAAGGTGCGCAACCGTGTGGGGCTCAAGGCGGGAACGGAGTTCATCGTGCTCGGGGAGGGCGACATCGTCGTCCTCAAGGCCGTGCAGAAGCCGTCGCCCGGCGAGTACACGCGGCTGAGGAAGCGGGCCAAGGATCAGGAGGGGTTGTTTGCGATGGCCAAGGCAGTCGGCATGCTCACCTCGCTGCCCCGCGCCTGGCGCCACGGATAGGGACACCGTCCCTGGCCCTGTCGCGCCGGGAAGCGGCTCCCGGGTATGCCGGTTTCGCCGAAACCGGCACGGCTCGGGGCGACGTTTGCATCCCTCCGCCACCGCCCCGTGTGGCTGGCGGGTTGGATTTTGGGAACGTCGCCAATCATCGTTTTGTCGTCGTTCCGCCTGCACCGCGCCTTTTCGTGGCGGTGCCGAGCTGAGGCTCGGCGCTCCCAGGACTGCCCCGCGGCGCCCGGCGGGCGGGCCACTGGGCCGCTCATTCCAATTTAAATGTCAAATTCAGGCTTTAGCATGAAGGACATGAAGTTCATGAAGACAGATCAATTCAGTTAAAACAGACCTATTTCCGCCTTCATGTTCTTCATGATCTCGATGGTGAATATAGATCGATTTGACATCGGATTGGCATCAGTACCGTCCATGCCGCTGGATGGCGGCCATGAGCAGGCGCATGGCGGTGAGGCGGGAACCGTTGTTGATGCTGCCGGCGGTGGCGAAGACCAGGCCGCGGTGCTCGCGGGCCATCTCGGCGTCACGCAACAGTTCGGCGACGATGTTGACCTCCTCGTTGCGGCTGAGCGTAAACGGCGCCAACTGGCCGTCGATGATCGCCCGTGGACAGTGCTCGCGAATCTCGCGCACGGTCAGGTTGGGGCCGAAGTTGACCCGGGTCACGCCCAGCCGCCCGAGCAGCGGCAGCAGATGCCCCATGTCCGAGTCGGAATGCTGGTAGCGGCTGTCCTTCGGCTCCGGACTGCATTCGGCAAAGACGCCAGCCAGGACCGGATAGGAGAAGAACTCGTAGAGGTCGGGGGTGAGCAGGGCGCAGTTGTCGTCGGCGAAGCCAAAGCCGCGTGGCGCGGTGGCGGGGGTGAATCCGCCCTCCTCGTCGAGGACGCGGATACGCCCGAGCATCGCCCGCAGGATGAGATCGCGGAAACGCGCCGCCAGGTCGGGATCGTCGTAGCAGAGGAAGATCAAGTTCTCGATGCCGTAGATGGACATCGCAAACGTCGTCGGCCCGCGCTGCCAGCGGTACAGCGGCACCTTCGCGCCGAGCCCCGTCAGCCGGGCCTTCTCCCTATCCCATTCGGGCGGCAGGAGGAACGCGCGGAGATTTTCCAGGCGGGCCTCGACCCGATCCAGGAGGGCGCGCAACTCGTCCGGCGTCGAGGCTGCCTGCTGCAACCAGTAGGAATCGATGTGCCAGGTGTTCCTGGCCTCGAAGATGTCGTGCAGCTCCTTGACCTTTGGCCAGGCTCGGGCGGGGTCCGGAATCTCCTCGCTGAGGAGCCGGCGTCCGACGATGCGCTCGGCGACGTCGTTGTAGCGTCGGCACAATCCCGCCCGGTAGGCCGGGTCATGGGCCAGGCGATGCCAGTCCTCGGGCTCATCCAGTTCGGCGAAGACGCATTCGTGGCTCATCCGCATGCCCAGTGGAACCTGTGGGCAATCCGCCGCCCAGGGATCCGCCAGCGCCTTCTCCTGGTCCTCCCAGAAGCGCGTCACATCGAGGGGGGCCAGCCCGCCGTGACGCCGCGCCTCCTCGACCACCACCTCCGCCGTGCGCAGATGCGTTTCCGCCACCTCAACGCTCATGCCTTCCTCCGTGCTGACAATGCCGGTTCAGGGATGACTTCGTGCCAGAGGCCTGTACTATATCCCGCGCCAGAGGTTTGTCTCCAGAGGCAAGGGAAACCGCCAGACAACGGGGGGACAGGACTCGATCCCGCGTGGGCGCGCCACGACCCGCAACATGGTGCCGACGGGTTGCCAAACCGGGAATTCCCGGTATAATAGCCTCCTTCACATCGCATCCACGGGGGAGCAGGGCATCGTCATGGCCGGCACTAAGATCGACGCACAGGCCTTTCCGCGGGGGCTTTCCCCCTGCCCAAGCTGCGGGCACGCGAACCCCTGCGACGGCCAAGAGCCGCTGTCCGTCTTCTCCTGCGCCAAATGCGGGGCACCCGTCATCTGCCCGTTGCGCATCCGCTCCTACTGGCTCTATCAGCCACTCGGCGGTGGCGGCATGGGCAGCGTCTACAAGGCCGTCCAGGAGGGCTCCGGCCGGGAGTTCGCGGTCAAGGTCCTGCCCCGGGAGGGCCGCGCCAACCCCGACCTGATCCAGGCCATTCAGCGCGAGGGGCAGGCGGGGGCTGCCCTCGGCCGCCACCCCCACCTCGTCCCTGTCGTCGAGACTGGCTGCGACCAAGGCGAGCACTTCATCGTCACCGAGTTTGCCACCGGGGAACGGCTCGACCAGATGATCGAGCGCCGCGGTGCGCTGCCTGAAAAGGTCGCCATCGAGATCACCCGCCAGCTCATCGAGGCGGAGATCCACATCTGCCGCCAAGGCCATCTCTTCCGCGACATGAAGCCCGAGAACATCATGTACTCGGCGGAGACCGACACTGTCAAGCTCTTCGACTACGGCCTATGCCTGCCCCTGGCGATGGTCAGCGGGGCGCACGCCGCGGGCGACGACCTCGAAGGCTCGCCCCTCTACATGCCGCCCGAGCGCATCGTCGGCGCCCCGGAGGGCGAGTACAGCGAGGTCTACAGCCTCGGCATGCTGCTGTTCTACATGCTGACCGGGCGGACCTACTACTCGCAGGCGGACATCGAGAAACTGGTCGCCAAGCATGTCAGCTCCCTGCGCGTCTCGAGCGTCGGCAACCGCCTGCAGCATTGCAGTCCGCAGCTGGTGCCGGTGCTCGACCGGATGATCGCCCGCTCGCCGAACCAGCGCTTCCCGGACTTGGAGAGCCTGAAGTCCGCGCTGGAGGCCGCCGCCGCCGGCCTGCGCAAGACCGGCCCGATCCAGGTGCCCGCCGCCAAGGCCTCCGCTACCGCTCCCCTTCCCCCGGTCGCCGCGGCAATCGACCCGGAGACCCGCCACCGCCGCCAACGGCGCAACCTCGCCGTCCTCGGTGCCATCCTCGCCGTCCTCGTACTGCTCGGCGGCGGCCTCTGGCTCGGCCACCGGCACAAGGTCGGCAAAGTCCGCCGCCTCCTCCAGGCGGAAACCGCCGAAAGCTTGGGCGTGGCCGCCGACGTCCGCCGCCCGGCCATGCCAGTCGACGAGGTCGAGCGCCTGGCCGCCCAGCGCACCGAGGAACGCTTCGCCGAACGCGCCAGGGCCATCGCCGACTTCGACGAGAAGGCGGCCGAGAAGGCCATCTGCGAGTCCCTGGGCATCGGGGCCCTGCGTCGCCGCCCCGCCAAGGCCATCGCCGAGCTCGACGCCGAGATCCGGCGCGGCATCGACACCGAGGCGGAACGCGAGATCGCCCGCGCGACGCCACCGTTTCCAGAGCAGGCGGAACGCGAGCGCATCGCCCGCGAAATGGGCGTCCGCATGCCCTTGCCGGCGGCCACGGAGTCTGCCGAGACCGTCGCCAAGGCCCTCCAGGAGGAGGTCGCCGCCGCCATCGCCGAGGAATTCCCGTCGCGCCTGCTCACCGAACGCATCAAGATGGCCATGAACGAGAACCGCGCCTACCGCCTCGGCGAGGAGGTCACCCTCCAGGATCAGCTTGACTTCTCGGTCACGGGCCGCTACCAGGGGCGCGAGGGCAACAAGATCGCCATCGGCGACCGCAAGCTCCTGATCAGCGACCTGCCCGCTGGCATCCTCTGGCGGTTCGACGACAACCTCGCCCAGGCCCGCACCGCCCGCGCCGTCGAGGCCGTTCGCGACGCCTTCCAGAAGGAGCGCCAAGACCGCGCCCAGCAACTCCTGCGCGAACGCGAACGGGCGTTCCACCTGGCCCGCGGCCTGATCCAGGACGGCAACTCCTGGCGCAATCCGGCCATCGCCATCGAGGAGAAGGTGGCGCAGGCCCGAGCCGCCCACGCCGCCCGCCAGGAGGCCGCCCGGCGCGAGATTCGCGACCGCATCGCCAAAAGCTTCGACCGCAACGCCATCCTCAAGGACCACGGGTATGTGCAAGTTGGCCCGACCTGGCTCCCTCAGGACCAGGCCGTGAAGACTCTGCTCGACAAGCGCCGGGAGGAGTTCACCCGCCAGCGCCAGGCCCAGCTTGCCCGCATCCTCAACGACACCGAGAAGGAGGTCCGCGACGAGACCTTCCGTGAGCAGGGCTACGTGTGGATGGACAACCGCTGGCAGGAGGCCCGCAGCCTGATCGACCAGATCGTCGCCCGCGACCTCGAGCGCCGCCTGGCCATGCCGTGAACGATCGCGGCGCCACCCCCATGAAGCGTGACCGCCCCAGGACGGGTCGACGCCCCGCGACGGACCAAGCCGCGCCGGACGACGCCACGGCGGCAATTCTGGAGAGCATCTCCGACGGCGTCTTCACGGTCGACCGCGACTGGCGCATCACCAGCTTCAACCGCGCCGCCGAAACGATCACCGGCGTGCCGCGCCGGGAGGCGGTCGGACGCCGCTGCGCCGACGTCTTCCGCGCCAGCATGTGCGAGGCCGACTGCGCCCTGCGCCAGACCATGGCCAGCGGCCAGCCGGTCATCAACCGCGCCGCCTTCATCGTCGACGCGGAAGGCCGCCGCATCCCGATCAGCGTCTCCACTGCCCTGCTGCGCGACACCCACGGCAAGGTCATCGGCGGGGCCGAGACCTTCCGCGACCTGAGCCTGGTCGAGGAGCTGCGCCGCGAGATCGCCGGGCGCTTCCGGGTCGGCGACCTGGTCAGCCAGAGCCCGGCCATGCGCCGCCTCTGCGACCTCCTCCCCCAGCTGGCGGAGAGCAACAGCACCCTGCTCATCCGCGGCGAGACCGGCACCGGCAAGGAGCTGCTCGCTCGCGCCATCCACGGCCTCAGCCGCCGCCAGGACGGCCCCTTTGTGGCGGTCAACTGCGCCGCCCTCCCCG
>CAZBDL010000045.1:0-13227 GCA_964490525.1 uncultured Victivallales bacterium
AGAGTGTTCCCTGCGCCCGATGACTGGAGTACAGTCCTCGGGCGCAGGGAATCTCCGCTCCGTGCCTCCGTGTCTCCGTGGTGATAACTGTTACGCAATTCACTGAGGGAAAACAACATGAAAATCACTTCCATTTACATCGCCGGACGGCGCATCGGCCCCGGCGAGCCGTGCTTCATCATCGCCGAGGCGGGAGTCAACCACAATGGCGACCCGGAACTGGCCCGCGAACTGGTGAAGGTGGCGGCCAAGGCGGGGGCGGACGCCGTCAAGTTCCAGACCTTCCGAGCCAGCGACCTGGTCTCACCACAGGCGGCCAAGGCGGACTACCAGACGGCCGCCACCGGCGTCGGCACCCAGCTCGACATGCTCGCCGCACTGGAGCTTTCCGAGGACGACCACCGCCACCTGATGAAGGAATGCGCCGCCCATGGCATCCTCTTCCTGTCGTCGCCGTTCGACCATGGATCGGCCGACATGCTCGAGCGGCTTGGGGTCGCCGCCTTCAAGGTCGGTTCCGGCGAGCTGACCAACCATCCCCTGCTCGCCCGCCTGGCGGCGACGCGCAAGCCGGTCATCCTATCCACCGGCATGGCCAGCCTGGACGAGGTGACGGCGGCCGTGGCCGCGTTCCGCGAAGCCGAGGGCCGGGGTCTCGCCCTGCTGCACTGCATCAGCGCCTATCCGGCCAATCCGGCCGATGTCAACCTCCGCGCCATGACGACGCTGCAGGGCCAATTTTCAGTTCCCATCGGCTATTCCGACCATACCCTCGGCAACGAGGTGGCCTTCGCCGCCGTCGCCATGGGCGCTTGCATCATCGAGAAGCATTTCACGCTCGACCGTTCGCTGACCGGCCCCGACCACCAGGCCTCCGCCACCCCGGACGAACTGGCCGAACTGGTGCGCGGGATCCGCAAGGTCGAGGCGGCGCTGGGCAGTGGACGGAAAGTCCCCGCCCTGGCCGAGCGGGATGTCGCCAAGGCCGCCCGGAAAAGCCTGGTCTATGCCATGGCCCTCCCCGCCGGCACCGTGCTGCGGGGTTCGCACCTCACCGCCATGCGCCCCGGCGACGGCATCCCTCCGTCCGATGCCCCCAACATGATCGGCCGCACCCTCGCCCGGGCCGTCAAGCCCTATGCCAAGGTCAAGCCCGAAGACCTGGCCTGACCCAGTACCGCCGAGCTCCCGCTCGGCATCGGCCCCCGGCAGCTCCGCTGACCAGGCCGCAACTGAAAGAGCATGAGTTGGTTCTGCAGCCTGCAAACGTCTGCCGAGCGGGAGCTCGGCAGACAGGGAAAACGGGCCGTGAATCAGGCCTGAAAGGCCGCGACATACCAGCCCAGGGCAACGCCCTGGGAACTGAGACAAAACACAGATTGAGCCCTGAAGGGGCGTGACATCATCGATGCCACCGGGTGATGGATAACGAATGAACTCGAGAACGCGGGACTGTTGTTGCCCTTGATGTCATTCAGCACCCCGGAAAGACCTTTTTCCATGAACTCCCTTTCTCCTCATCTTGCCATCCTCACCACCGGCCGCCAAGACTGGGGCATCCTGCGCACCCTCGCCCGCCGACTGGAACAGGATCCACTCTACCACGTCACAATCCTTGCCGGAGGCATGGCCTGCGACGACCGCTTCGGGAACTTGGCCGGACGCATTGCCGTCGAGGAAACCGTTCCCGTGGTGCGGATTCCCTGGGAAATCCAGCTCGACGACCACGCCGACAAGTCCCGCGAAGCCGCCGCCGCCCTCGCTGGCGTCGGTGCCGCCCTCGCCAAGCTCCAGCCCGATGCCATCCTCCTCGTCGGCGACCGTTTCGAGACCCTCGCCGCCGCCACTGCCGCCGTCATCCAGCGGGTTCCCATCGTTCACCTCCATGGCGGGGAAGAGACGGAAGGTGCCTTCGACAACTATTTCCGCCATGCCATCAGCAAGCTTGCCTCCCTCCATTTTGTCAGTCACCCAAAGCATCGTGACCGCCTCCTCCGCATGGGCGAAGATCCGGCCTCCGTGTTTGTGGTCGGTGCCCCCGGCATCGACAACCTGCATCGGGAAGATTTGCCTGCCCCGGAAAACATCCTGAAGGATCTGGGCCTGTCACCCTCCCCAAGGGAACCGTTGCTCCTCATCACCTACCATCCCCCGACCCAGGGCGGAAATCCGAAAGGGGAGATTGACGGCTTGTTGGCGGCGGTTGGGAAGATCCCTTCCGTGTGCGTGCTTACGCTTCCGAACGACGACCCAGGGAATGCCTGTATCCGCCAGGCCATGACCGCTTTCGCAAAGGCCGATCCGGCTCATCGCATCGCTGTTCCAGCCCTCGGCGAAGACCGCTACTGGTCTTTGCTGAAACGGGCCGATGCCGTTGTCGGCAACTCCTCGTCGGGCCTGATCGAGGCCCCGGCGGTGCCGGTGGCAGTGCTCAACCTGGGGCGTCGCCAGCAGGGCAGGGAAGCCGCCCCGTGCGTCATCAATGTCCCGGATCCGGAACCCCAAGCCATCGCCGCCGCCCTCGCCCGCTGTCTTGATCCCGCATTCCGCCAGGGCCTGTCCGCCCAGGACGCCCCCTACGGCGACGGGCACAGCGCGGCCAGGATCCACGCCATCCTCAAGGATGTTCATTGGCGGAATTTGCCGCCCAAGAAGTTTCATGAATGGATCGGGTGAAACCGAGCCAAGAACGTTTAACCGTCAAGCGGCATGCTGTATTCGTTGAGCATTTTGGCGTGACGAAAAAGCCAAAGCGGCGTGGGACCGCCGCACTCCAAAGCGGGCTGCGCCCGCAAAAAAAAAACGGCGTCCCGCAACTCGCAACCCGTGACCCGGTTCCCGCAACCCGCATCAACAAAGGACTTCCCCCATGCCTACTCCCTTGATTGTCTTTGGCGGCGGCGAACATGGCCGGGTGGTCATGGACGCCATTGCGCAGCAGCCTGAGCAATGGCATCTGCTCGGCTATCTCGATCCGCGCGAGGACGTCGCCACCTCACGGAAGGTGCCTTGGCTGGGCAATGACGATGTCCTGACCGACCTTTGCCGTCGGCATCCTGATGCCAAGTTCATCTCCGGGCTGGGCGGCGATGCCGCCCACCGCCGCAAAACCCTTTCATCATTTGCCCTCGACGAGGCCCGCTGGGCAACCGTCATTCATCCGTCGGCAGTGATTTCTCCAGACGCCCAGATCGCTGCTGGGTGCGTCATTCTCGCCCGGTCGGTAATCCAGCCCGGAGTCCGGCTTGGCCGTCATGCCATCGTCAACACCGGGGCGATCATCGAGCATGATGCCATTTTGGGCGACTTCGTGCATGTCGCCCCGGGCGTCGTCTCCGGCGGTGGCGTGAGGATTGGCGAGGGCAGCTTCATCGGCCTGGGTTCTCGCCTCCGCGATCACCTGGCCATCGGTGCCGGGGCCACCGTCGGGGCCGGCTCGGTAGTCGTCACCGATGTCCCGGATGGCGAGACTGTGGTGGGTTCGCCGGCACGCCGCATCGGCAGCACCAAGGCCAGCATCGACCTGCATGAGATCTGCATTCCCCCGGAGTGCAGCATCTACGAGGCGATGTCGGTGATCGGCAAGCACGGCACCATGGCCGCCCTAGTCACGGCCCCCGACCAGCGGATGCTGGGCATGCTCACCGATGGCGACATCCGCCGCGCCCTGCTCCGCCATTGCGACCTGAACAGCCCGGTCGAGCCGATCATGAACCGGCAATTCCATTTTGTCCGCGAGGACGTTTCCCGGGCCGCCGCGCTCGACCAGATGGAGGCCCTGTCGCTCCGCCTGATGCCGGTGCTGGACACCGCGGGCCGGGTGGTTGGCCTGCATCTGCTTTCCGAGCTGGTCGGATCGCTCACCCTGCCCAATGCGGCGGTGATCATGGCGGGAGGCCGCGGCGTCCGCCTGCGCCCCTTGACCGACCAGCTGCCCAAGCCCATGGTGAAGGTGGCGGGACGGCCCATCCTCGAGCATATCGTCCTGCACCTGGTTGGCGCCGGCATCCGCGAGATCTACCTTTCGGTGAACTACCTGGCCGAGACGATCGAGAGCCACTTCGGCGACGGCACGGCCTTCGGCTGCCGGATCCGCTATCTGCGCGAAGACCAGCCCCTCGGTACGGGCGGGGCCCTCCAGCTCCTGCCGACCGGCATCCGCCATCCCGTGCTGGCCATGAACGGTGATCTGGTCACCCAGTTCGATGTCGAACGCTTCCTGGCCCACCATCGCCAAGGCCGCTTTGCCATGACCATCGGCGTCCACGACTACCGCGTCGAGATTCCCTATGGCGTCGTCGAGCTTGACGAACAGGGCCGCCACGTCTCCGGACTCGCCGAAAAGCCAGAGCAGCACTATCTCGTCAACGGCGGCATCTATGCCGTCAACCCCGATATCCTGACCCTGATCCAGCCGGGAGAGGCCTTGCCCATGACCGAGCTGGTCGGACGCTGCCTGGAGAACGGGCACCAGGTCGGAGCCCATCTCATCGAAGGCGATTGGATCGATGTCGGCCACCATCACCAGCTCGCCGCCGCCCGGGGCCTGTAGCCGCAAAGACCGGCCGCCGGAACCATTTCCCTCATCCCCCTGTCCAAGCGCCACATTACCGCATCGCCCATCCAAACCAAAGACAAGGTAAACCATGAACAAGGCCAACGCGTCCTGGCGCGTCTGGGACAACAAGAGCGAGTATGGCGACCTGCTCTACCGGCGGGCCGTCGGCGACCTGCCGGAGATGGAGAGCGCCAAGGCCACCGCCCGGCTGCTGAAGGGCATGGTCCGGCCAGACGACCGCATCCTCGACGTCGGCTGCGGCGTCGGCCACTACCTGCGCAGCCTGCGACGCGAGATTCCGGAACCCTTCGCGTATCATGGCCTCGACGCCACCGTCGGCTACATCGAGCGTGCCAAGGCAGCCTGGCAGCACGATCCCCAGGCCAGCTTCGAGGTCGGCGATGCCTTCCGCCTGCCCTTTCCCGATGCCTCGTTCGACCTGGCCATGTCCTGCAACCTTTTCCTCCACCTGCCCTCCATCTGCCTCCCGCTGGCCGAACTGATCCGCATCGCCCGCCGCGCCGTTCTCGTCCGCACCCTCGTCGCCGAGCGCTCCTTCCAGGTCAAGGAGGTTCATGGCCCGGCCTGCCACCCGGAGCGGATCCTCGACCATGACCCGGCGGACGAGTTCGACGACGACCAGCCCCGCCACTTCAACTACTACAACATCTACAGCCAGGCCTATGTTTCGCACCTGCTGAGGGGCAACCCCGCCGTCCGCGAATTCCGTATCTTCCCGGACCGCGACTTCGATCCCGGCGCGCTGACCGCCGAGTCCAAGCGCGATGATGCCGCCCGCAACACCACCCATGTCCTCGGCGAATGGCAGGTCAATGGCTGCATCCTTCAGCCTTGGCACTTCATCGTCGCCGAGAAAAACTGACATCAACCGATTTCCCGAAACGGAAACGACTGCCGATGATTACCTTCCGCCTAACCCGAGACATGGCCAAGAGGATCAAGGAGGATGCCGCCGACCTTCCTGACCAGGATGCGCCGCCCCTCTGCGACTGGGTCGCCCGCCTCTTCCGAGTGGGAAGGGACTACCACGTGCTGGTGACCAATCCCGCCACCCTGTTCTCCACGGTTCTCCCCGCGGCCGGGATCAAGGACGCCAACGGCTTCATCAACCGGGTCTTTGGCCAGATTGGCGAAGCCCTCATGATGTCCGGGTTCGAGCAGGCCTACAACCGTGACATGGTTCCCCATGGCCTCGCCTTCCGCTTCACCAAGGTCGCCGACCCCAGCCTGAACGGCTGCATGAACGAGATGGTCGATTGCCTGAACTTCTGGCTCGGCAATGAGAACCTCTCGCCGGTGGACGTCCATTTCCGGCTCAATGGACTCCCGCTGAACTACCGGCAACGGCCATTCATCGTCGGACATGAGGAGATGGCCAAGCTGACCGGCCTGCCCGGCAGCCAGCCGCCAGATTGGTTGCGATCTCCCCTGCCGACAACATCTTGCGCCATGCCGACGACGGGACTGCGCATGGTTGGCATGGCCAAGACGATGATCCCGCCGCCCTCTGCGCCGCATCCACCCGTTCCCGCACCTGCCTCCCCTCCCTCCCGCGAGCCCGGCGCTGCGCCTGCGGGGTTCATTCCCCTGTGCGTCCCGGAGATCCGGGGCAACGAGGGGCCCTATCTGAAGGAATGCCTGAACACCGGTTGGGTCTCTTCGGCTGGCCCCTTCGTCACGCGCTTCGAACAGGACATGGCCCGCCGTCTCGGCGCGGGCCATGCCGTGGCCGTCGCCACCGGCACCGCCGCCCTTCATCTGGTCCTCCTGGCGGCGGGGGTGGGGCCAGACGACGAGGTCATCGTGCCGGCCCTGACCTTCGTCGCCACCGCCAATGCTGTCCGCTATGTCGGTGCCTGGCCGGTCTTTCTCGACGTCGATCCCGGCCATTGGCAGCTCGACCCCGCCGCCGTCACGTCGTTCCTGCGCGAGGGTTGCGAAATCCGCGACGGCAAGACGGTCAACCGCGCCAGCGGACGGCCCGTGAAGGCCATCCTGCCAGTGCATCTGCTGGGCCATCCGGTGGACATCGATCCCCTGCTTGACCTGGCCCGGGAGTTCCATCTGACCGTCATCGAGGACGCCACCGAAAGCCTCGGGGCGCTCTATCGGGGACGGCCGGTCGGGACGCTGGCGGACGCCGCCTGCCTGAGCTTCAACGGCAACAAGCTGCTGACCACGGGCGGCGGCGGCATGATCCTCACCGGCCGCCAGGACTGGGCTGACCGCACCCGCTACCTGAGCACCCAGGCCAAGGACGATCCCGTCGAGTACCTGCACCGCGAGATCGGCTACAACTACCGCCTGACCAACCTCCAGGCCGCGGTCGGCTGCGCCCAGCTCGAGCAGATCGACGCCTTTCTCGCCGCCAAGCGGGCCATCGCCGAACGCTATCAGGCGGCCTTCGCGGACCTGCCCGGCTTCCACCTCCAGCAGGAGGCCTCCTGGGCGACCAGCTGCTGGTGGCTCCCCACCGTCCGCATCAATTCCGCCGTCGCCGGCATCGACAGCCGCACCCTGATGCACCGCCTCGAGGAACGCCGCATCCAGACCCGTCCCCTGTGGACGCCGATGCACCGCCTGCCCCCCTATGCCGGTTGCCAGGCCTGGCGGGTCACGGTCGCCGACGCCCTCCATCGCGACTGCCTCAGCCTCCCCTCCTCCGTCGGCCTCCTCCCCGACGACCAGCGGCGCGTCATCCGGGAAATCCGGGCGGCGGTTGCCAGTCCGAAATGATCCGCCCATGATTCCTCCCGGCCTGGCCATCGCCGCCACCATCGTCACCGTCCTGACGGTGCTGGCCATCGCCCTGCCCCTGCGTCAGGCCACGCCCCCCGCCGAACGCGGCTTCCTCCTGCTCCTTGCGCTCGTCCTCCTGCCGATGAACGCCATGGCCTTCCATGCCCTGCGCATGCCGCTGGACGCGGCCTTGGCCCACCTAATGGACGGCCACGAGCCCGCCTACCAATTCCTCACCACCTTCTACGCTCCGCTCACCGAGGAGCCAGCCAAGCTCTGGCCGCTGCTGATCCCCTGGTTCCGGATGCGCCTCGTCCGGGGAAACGCGGTTCGCGTGGCCCTCGCCATTGGGCTTGGCTTCGGCCTCGGCGAGGCCTGGCACCTGGCCTTCCTGCTGGCCAAGATCCCGGCCATCGCCGCCCAGCCCTGGCATCTCCTTGGCGGCTACATCGGCGAGCGCCTCATGGTCTGCGTCATGCATGCCGGATTCGCCTATGCCGCCCTGTACCTGATCCTCCGCGGCAAGCACGGTGCCGCCGCGCTCGGCATCCTCCTCGCCATGGCCCTGCACTGGCTGGCCAATTTTCCCATCTACCTCGCCCACCTCAACCCCTGGGGACTGAGCCGGGACGCATGGATCCTGCTGCTCTCCGTTTGGGTCCTCTTCGCCTGCCTGGCCATGGGCATTTTCCTCGCCCGCGCCGCCTTCGGCACCTCATGGCTGGAAGCGCTGTTCCGCGGCACCATGACCTGCCCCGGCTGCGGTGTCACCTACCGACGACCCTTCTTTCGCATCAATCTCTGCCTGAAATCCTACGAACGCTGCCCCGCCTGCCGGAAATGGCACCTCGTCGACGCCGTCACCTGCGGCAATCATCAACAATCATAAATCCCTGGGGCATCCACCCGACAACATCCGCATCAGTCCCCTTCAGGGCCAATATGGATGTCGTCGCCGGTTCCAAATCCCAGGACGTCCTCATTCCCCATCCCCCATCTGAGATCTTCCATCTGTAATCTGCCATCTGAAATCTATCCTCCCCTTCCCCTCTCCCCAAATAATTAAAGTTTTCGGGGAGAGCTGGATCCCGACTGCAGAGAACATCCTTTTCTCCCCGAAAACTCTATGCTCTTCAACTCGTACATCTTCATCTTTGCGTTCCTGCCGCTGACGCTGGCGGGCTTCTTCCTGCTTGGCGGCCTGCGCCAGAAGGAATATGCGCTCGGCTTTCTGACGGCCGCGTCCTTGTTCTACTATGGCTGGTGGAATCCTGTCTATCTGTGGTTGATCGTTTCTTCCATGATCTTCAACTACGCCCTGGGGATGCGCCTCGGACGTCATGCCGAGGGCGGGAAGACCGGCAACCGCGTCCTGCTATGGCTGGGCGTCGCCATCAACCTCGGCTTCCTGGGCTACTACAAGTATGCCAACTTCTTCGCCGACAACCTCAACGTCCTGTTCGGTGCGAATCTCGCCCTGGGTCAAATCATCCTGCCGCTGGCGATTTCCTTCTTCACCTTCCAGCAGATCGCCTATCTGGTCGATGCCTATCGCGGCGAGACGCGTGAGTACAACTTCATCCACTACTGCCTATTTGTCGTGTACTTCCCGCAACTGATTGCCGGGCCGATCGTCCATCACAAGGAGATGCTGCCGCAGTTTGCGCGGAATGACATCTACCGTCCGCAGGCGCGCTGGCTGGCCCTGGGCACCACCCTCTTCGTGCTGGGCCTGGCCAAGAAGGTGATCCTGGCGGACGGCGTGGCGGTCTTGGCCTCGCCAGTCTTTGCGGCGGCGGATGCGGGAGAATCCCTGACGTTGGTGGAGGCCTGGACGGGGCTGCTGGCGTACACCTTCCAGATCTACTTCGACTTTTCCGGCTATTCGGACATGGCCATCGGGCTGGGCGCAATGATCGGCATCCGCCTGCCGCTGAACTTCAATTCTCCCTACAAGGCGGTGAACATCATCGATTTCTGGCGGCGCTGGCACATGACGTTGTCCCGTTTCCTGCGCGACTACCTGTACATTTCCCTGGGCGGTAATCGGCAAGGCAAGGCGCGTCGGCATGTGAACCTGATGCTGACCATGCTTCTTGGCGGCCTGTGGCATGGCGCCGGCTGGTCGTTCGTGATCTGGGGCGGTTTGCATGGCGCTTACCTGGCGATCAACCATGGCTGGCATGCCATCCGCAAAAGACGGCATGGCGGCGTCCTGACGCCCCTGCCTCCGGCCTGGGCCTGGGCCTCCCGGATGCTGACCCTGCTGGCCGTCATGCTTGGCTGGGTCTTCTTCCGGGCCGGAACCCTCGACGGCGCCAACGGCATGTTGCGCGGCCTGGTCGGCGGCAACGGTCTCGCCCTCCCCGCCGGGTACCTGGCCAAGCTCGGTGCCGGTGGCGAGACCCTGGCCAACCTCGGCATCCAGTTTCGCGAGGTGCCCCTGTTCTGTGGCTTTCCCGGCCTGCTGCTGCTCGCCGCCCTGGTCCTGGTCGTCTGGTTCCTGCCGAACACCCAGGAAATCCTTGGCGAGAGCAATCCTGGACTAGGCGAATGCACCCCGCTGTCAACGCGCTGGCGTTGGATACAGTGGCGACCGGCCATCGGCTGGGCACTGCTCATCGCCGCCCTCAGCCTCTTTGCCGTCTACCGCATCAACGAGGCCAATGAATTCCTCTATTACCAGTTCTGACAACGCCGCAACCGGGGCAAACGTGCGATACCGCCGCTATCTGGCGGCGTTCGCGGCCGTGTGGGCCCTCGCCGCCCTCCCCCTCGCCGGCAATGCCCTCTTCCTGTGGCGACAGGGTGAATTCCTGCCGCTGCCCGAGATCGTCCGCCAGCAGCGGCAGAGCCTGGTCGCCAGCCCGTTGCGGTATGGCACCGCGCTGCATGCCGACACCGCCGCCTACAAGGCCGAGCTTTGGTGCCAGGCCCCGGCCAAGGTCGCCGCCCTCGGCTCCTCCCGCGTCATGCAGTTCCGCGAGGGCCAATTCCGCGTGCCGTTCGTCAATCTCGGCGGCACCATTGGCCCAGTTCATGTCGGCCGTACCCGCTTCGACGCCTGGTTTGCCGAAAATCGCCCGCAGATCGTCCTCCTGGGCATCGACGCCTGGTGGCTGGTCTGGGAGGAATCCCGCTTTGCCGCCCTCGAACACGGCGACAGCACCCGCCGGTTCCGCCCCGACCTCCTTGCCAAGCCCTCCGAATGGCTATGGAGCGGTCGCCTCGCACTGCGAGATTACCTGGCCACCATCGCCGACCAGACGCCCTCATTCCCGGGCATCGGTCTCAAGGCCAGGCTCCGCGGCACCGGCTTCGGACGGGATGGATCATATTATTATTCCGCTGAAGGAATGCCAACACCAAGCGTTTCGCCAAAGCAACTCCAGGCGACGATTCAGGAAATCCGTCTCGGCCACGGCCGGTTCATTCATGCCGCCAAACCCCATCCGGAGGATCTCGAAGACCTGCTCTGTCTCATCGCCGACCTTCAGGCCAAAGGCATCGCCGTGATTGCCTTCTTGCCTCCATTCCCGGCGACCATCAATGCCGAAATTAACGCCAATATGAATTCATTTAGTTATATTGACGTTTTTCTGACGGATGCTCGACGGCGCGCTTTGACGATCCATAATCTCCATGATCCAACGACCATTGGCGCGGTCGATGCCGATTTTGTTGACGAGTATCATGGCAGCGATACCCTGGCGGCGAAGATCCTTGCCGAATTGGCCAAACGTGAACCATTGCTCTCCAATACTCTAGCTAAATAGTGAATCATTAGTACCGCCGAGATCCCGCTCGGCATCGGTCTTTGAAGCCTGAACTCAAGGTGATGTTCCCATGTCCTACCGTGTCCTGATCCGGGCGTTCACGCTGCGGCGTGACATCGCCTCCGCCAAGCTGATTGCCGAGACCCTGCGCCGTCGCCATGGCTGCTCAGTGGCGATCGGCTGCGGACGCAATTTCCGCCGCTACCTCAACTCATGGCGGCCCCATGCGGTCATCGTCAACGTCATCAGTTGCATCCAGCAGGCCCGCGAGCAGGCCCTGCCGGGAGCAGTCGTCGTCCATTGGCCGGGCGAGGGCGCGAACCGGGCCGAAGTCTCGGACCCGCACTTTCTCAAGGTGCGCGGCAACGGCACGGGACTGCTCGACCATCTCGACCTCTTCCTGCCCTGGGGCAACTTCACCCGCCAAGTCTTCATCGATGAATTCGGCCAGGCCAATGCGGCCAAGGCCGTGGCCTGCGGCAATTACCGTCTCGACCTGCTCAAGTACAGCCCCAAGCCCGATCTTGAACGCCGCACCGTCGGCTTCATCGGCCGCTTCGGCGGCCTGAACAGCTTCGACCGGCGTCCTACCATTGCCTCGCTGGTGGACATCCCGGAGAACGTCGCCAAGCTTCAGTTCATGCTCGACCAGTTCGGGGCGATGCTGAAGCTGATCGACGCGATCGTCACGAACACCGGCATGAACATCAGCATCCGCCCACATCCCCTCGAGGCCCCGGAAGGGTACCAACGCCTGCTGGCCAAGTATCCCGGCCGGGTGGAGGTCGACGACTCCTTCGACTTCGCCGGCTGGGTCTACCGTCAGAAGGCGATCCTGAGCCCGGCCTCGACCTCGTTCATCGAGCCCTACCTGCTGAAGGTGCCGCTGATCAACATCGACCACCTGCTCGAGAAGGAGAACTTCCTGGCCAAGCGCGAGCTCTTCACCTCCTACGACGGGCCCGGATACAAGCCGTGCACGCTCACCGAGACCCTCGACCTCATCCGCGACCCCGCCCTCAGGGCCGGCGACGAGCGCTTCCCGAAAATGGAGGCATACCTGAAGGACGTGCATGGCTGGCCCTCGCCCGAGTCCGCCGTCGCCCGCGGCTGTGCCGAGATCATGGCCAAGCTGAAGGAACGTCGCTTCCCCGCCCTGACGTTCCACACGCCCAAGCCACTGGTTGACCTCGCCGACACCGCCCACTTCTATCGTGCCCACTGGCTCGGCGGCGACTACCACGCCAACTTCCAGTTCTGCCCTGCCTTCCACAAGTTCCCGGGCTATTATCGCCAGGCCGTCGACAACCTCCTCGCCAACCAACCCCAGCCGCCGCGCGGCGCCGACCCCGAAATGTGGCCGGCCGGAACGTGCGGATCGCCTCATCCTTGACCGGACCCCCGCGACCTTGCGTCGCGGGTGAAACAGATGATGGAGGGGCGAATATTCGCCTCGCCCCACCATCTTCCGCCCCGGCGGGGCAAGCCCACCGGAGGCGAGACAGTTTTGAGACGATTAGTAACACCCTCCTCGTTGCACAAGCGATGGCGAGCCGATTACGATTACGATTACGAGCACGAGCACGAATTTTGATTCCATGTCCACCCTCATCCATATCCTGACCAACAACGACTGCCCGAACTCGCGGGCCTTCAACGCTCCCCTGCTGGGCGCGAAGGAGGCCTTCCACCGCGGTGGATTCTCCCTGCATTTCTCCTTCGGCCCTCCCCCCTCCCACACCCACGGCGACATCCTTTTCATCAATTCCAACGTGTTCCGTCCTCTCTGGAAATCTGATCATGATAAAATATTTCGTCTTCTTGAAACTTATAAAACCAAAGGACGAAATATTTTATGGTTCGACACGACCGACAGCACCTGGTGCACCCAGTTTGAGGCTATGCCTTATGTCGACCGGTTCCTGAAAAGCCAGCTGCTGAAGAATCGCCAACCGTATCTGAAGCCATTCCGCACCGGCCGGGTCTTCACCGATGCCTTCGACGACCTGTACCATGCCGGGGAGACGCCGGTGGACTATCCCGCAGCCAAGCCCGAGGACCTGGATAAGCTTGGGCTCTCCTGGAACACCTGCTTCGAGAACTACACGGCCGACCGCCACGGCCTCCCTGCCC
>CAZBDL010000046.1:0-12980 GCA_964490525.1 uncultured Victivallales bacterium
CGATCGCTGCCAATCCGGAGGGACGCAACTGCGTACGCCTGGCGCTGGAGGCGGCGGTCGCCCACACCGGCTGCCTGAACCAGCCGTCGAGCCTGTACATGGCGGAGCTGGTGCCGCTGGACCGTCAGTTCCTGCTTGAGCGGCGGTTGGTCAGCCGCGAGTTCTGCGCGGGCGAGCCGGACTCCGCGCTACTGCTAAGCGGAGACGAGTCGCGGGCGATCATGGTCAACGAAGAGGACCACCTGCGCATCCAGACGATGCGCGCGGGGTTCCAGCTCGGGGCGGTCTGGGATCTGGTCACCCGGCTGGACGACGCGCTGGCGGCGGAGCTACCGTATGCGTTCGACGACACCCTGGGCTTCCTGACTTCGTGTCCGACGAACGTCGGCACCGGCATGCGCGCCTCGGTCATGCTCCATCTGCCGGGGCTGGTGCTGGCGGACCAGATCAACCCGGTGATCCAAGGGGCGAACCGGCTGGGGCTGGCGGTGCGCGGCATCTTCGGCGAGGGAACGGAGAACCTCGGCAACCTATTCCAGGTCTCGAACCAGGGGACGCTCGGGGAGTCCGAGACGGACATCCTGGGGCGCCTGGAGGCGGTGATCCGCCAGATCATCAACCACGAGAAGAACGCGCGGCTAAAGCTGCTCGAAGCGCGGCGCGACTTCCTGCTCGACCATGTCGGGCGGGCGTACGGTACGCTGCGCTACGGGTACATCATGAACAGCCAGGAGACGCTCAACTCGCTGTCGGCACTGCGCCTGGGGGTGGACATGGGGATGGTGACCAGCACGGACATCCACACGGTCAACGAGCTGTTCATGCTGGTGCAGCCCGCGCACCTGCAGAAGTGCGCCGGGCGGGAGCTTTCCTCGCCGGAGCGCGACGTGTTCCGCTCCTCGGTCGTGCGCAACCGCCTGAAAGAGCAGGGATGATGCCGCTGGAAACGCTGATACCCTGCGGGCTGGCGCTGCTGGAGATGACCTTCCTGACGGTCGGGCTGCTGCTGCTGCATTCGCTGCGCAAGCTGATCGGGGGGGCGGCGTTCCACATGGCCTTCGGGCTGCTGCTGGTCTTCACGCAGTTGGTGGGGGCGACGGAGCTGAAGGTGATCGTGGGCTTTCCGGGGGCGGACTTCTACCTGGCGCCGACGGTGCTTTTCCTGCCCTACCTGGCGGCGCTGATGATCATCTACATCACCGAGGGGACGCTGGCGACGCAGCGGCTGATCGTCGGGGTGATGGCAACGCTCGGGCTGTACATCTACCTGAGCAACGTGACGGCGACGCAGTGCGGGTGGGAAGGGTATGCGATTTCGCAGGGGCCGTCGGCGGACTCGCTGGACTACCTGCTGCGGCAGAGCAAGAACACGATGACGGCCTCGGCGCTGGCGCTGACCCTGGACCTGTTCCTGATGCCGGTGTTCTTCCAGCGGCTGCGCAACCTGGGGTGCCGGATGTTCCTGGCGGTGCTCGGGGCGCTGATGCTGACGCAGATCATCGACACGTTCGTGTTCGTGACGGCAAGCTACTGGGGCCAGCCGCAATGGTGGCTGTACCTGCGCTCGTCCTACCTGGCCAAGGCATTCGCGACGGTGTGGCTGAGCGGGATCGTGACGGTTTACCTGAGCCGCATCGAGCGGGAGATCCCCGGGGAGGGGCGCGGGGCGTTGGACATCTTCGTGGCCTTCTTCGGGGGCTACGGGCGGGCGCAGACACTGCAGCGCGACCTGCGGGAGTGGGAGGGCCGCTACCAGATGGTGATCGAGAACGCGAGCGACCTGATGCTGGTGATCGACCCGGCGGGCAAGATCCTCGACGCCAACCAAGCGGCGGTGCGCATGTTCAAGGTGGAAGGGAAGGAGCACCTCATCGGCCTGCGGATGGAGGAGCTGTTCCGGGACACGCGGGACCGGCATCTCCACCTGGCCACCTATGTGAACCTCGCCCTGGCGGCCCCGCCGGGTGACGTGCGCCGCGCGCTGCACAACCTCCAGGCGCAGGCCCGGACGGCGGGAGGCGACAAGCTCGAGTTCGACCTGGCCTTCAGCGCCATGAACGTCGAGGGCCAGGCGATGGTCATCGTCTTCGGGCGGGATGTCACCGAACAGAACCGCCTGACCCGGGAGCGCGAGCGGCTGCAGGAGCAGCTGTCCCACACGCAGCGGCTCGAGTCGATCGGGCACCTGGCGGGGGGGGTCGCCCACGACTTCAACAACTACATCCATGCCATCCAGGGGCATCTCGACATCCTGCTGCTGATGCACCGGATCGAGGATCCGGACATCGTCAAGCACCTCAACAGCGTCAACCAGATCTCCGAGCAGGCAGCACACCTCACCCAGCAGCTCCTGGGCTTCGCGCGCAAGGGGAAATATCGCGAGGTGGTCTTCGACCTGGGCGAACTGGTGCGCGGGGCGGTCGACCTCTTCCGCCCGACCTCGCAGCGCAACATCGAGTGCGCCCTACGCGTGGACCAGGCAGACCGGCGCGTCCGTGGCGACACCGTGCAGATCACCCAGGTCTTCCTGAACATCCTGATCAATGCGCGCGACGCCATGGAGGGCAAGGCCGACGGGCTGCGGATCGAGGTGGAGGTGGGCGACGGGGCGGCATTCGCCGGGCAATTCCACCCGGCGGGCAAGCTGGAGGGCGCAGCACAGGCGGCGGACTTCCACTGCGTGCGCATCGCCGACACCGGCGAGGGCATGGACCGGAACACGCTCAAGCTGATCTTCGACCCGTTCTTCACGACCAAGCCGGTCGGCAAGGGCACCGGCATGGGCCTGGCGATGGTCTACGGGGCCGTCACCAACCACCATGGGTTGGTCCACGTCGACAGCCGTGAGGGCGAGGGCACTACCTTCTACGTGTTCCTGCCCAAGGCGAGGGCGGAGGCCGAGCCACCTGCCGCCCCCCCGCCCGACACCGCCGAGTGAGGCCTGGCAAAAAAACCTGACGGGCAGGGTTGCAAAGGGCGGAAGCCGGGATATTGGTATGGGCCGGTCGTTTTCGGCCCGTGCTCGGGTGGCGGAATTGGCAGACGCGCATGGTTGAGGGCCATGTGGAGCAATCCGTGGGGGTTCAAATCCCCCCTCGAGCACCAGTTTTACCAGGGCTGAAGGCGAGGCGGTGCGGCCAATGGCGGAAGGGGGGAGGATCGAGGGCGAAGATTTCCGGAAAAAACTTTTCGTGCGCCGTTGACTTGGTGATTCCGAAGGGTATATTTCCGGCCCGTTTTGCCTCCCTCGGATTTCCGTCCCCGGGCGGCAATGCGCCCACATAGCTCAGTCGGTAGAGCACGTCCTTGGTAAGGACGAGGTCACCGGTTCAAATCCGGTTGTGGGCTCCAGTCGGCCTCAGGCCAGCGGAGGGGCGGCGGCGCGGTGCAGGCCGCGCCGACGCAGGGCGACAATAAATGCAGGACATCAGAAGGCAACAAACGAAGACCCGCAACCAGCGTTCGGAGGATGCACGATGGCGAAGGAAAAGTTCGAACGGACGAAGCCGCATGTGAACGTCGGCACGATCGGGCACGTGGATCACGGCAAGACGACCTTGACGGCGGCGCTGACGAAGGTGCAGTCGCTGCAGGGCCTGTGCAAGTACGTTGCCTACGACGAGGTGGCGAAGGCCTCGGAGTCGCAGGGCCGCCGTGACTCGACCAAGATCCTGACCATCGCGACCTCGCACGTGGAGTACGAGTCGGCGACTCGCCACTACGCCCACGTCGACTGCCCCGGGCACGCGGACTATGTCAAGAACATGATCACGGGCGCGGCGCAGATGGATGGCGCGATCGTGGTGGTGAGCGCGGCCGACGGCCCGATGCCGCAGACCCGCGAGCACATCCTCCTCGCCCGCCAGGTCGGCGTGCCCGCGATCGTCGTCTTCCTGAACAAGGTTGACGTGGTCGACGATCCGGAGCTGCTCGAGCTCGTCGAGCTGGAGATCCGCGAACTGCTCTCGAAGTACGACTTCCCGGGCGATGAGATTCCGATCATCCGCGGTTGCGCGATCGCGGCGGCGAACGCATCCAGCGTCGACGCCCCGGAGACGAACTGCATCAAGGAGCTGATCGCGGCGCTCGACTCGTACATTCCCGAGCCCGTGCGCGATGTCGACAAGCCGTTCCTGATGCCGATCGAAGACGTGTTCTCGATCGAGGGACGCGGCACCGTCGTCACCGGGCGCGTCGAAAGCGGCGTCATCAAGGTTGGCGAGGAAGTCGAAATCGTCGGCATGAAGGCTACCGCGAAGACGACCGTGACGGGCGTCGAAATGTTCCGCAAGCTGCTCGACCAGGGGCAGGCGGGCGACAACATCGGTTGCCTGCTGCGCGGCGTCAAGAAGGAGGACGTCGAGCGCGGCCAGGTGCTGGCCAAGCCCGGATCGATCAAGCCGCACACCAAGTTCAAGGCGCAGATCTATGTCCTGTCCAAGGAAGAAGGTGGGCGCCACACCCCGTTCTTCTCGAACTACCGGCCACAATTCTATTTCCGGACCACCGACGTCACCGGCGTGCTGAAGCTGCCGGAGGGCACGGAGATGGTGATGCCGGGGGACAACTCCGCGCTGGAGGTCGAGCTGATTGCGCCGATCGCCATGCAGGAGACGTTGCGCTTCGCCATCCGCGAGGGCGGCCGCACCGTCGCCTCCGGCCGCGTGACCGAGATCATCGAGTAGGCCGGAGAAGAACCAGGTACCGCGACCCCGGATGGCTGTCCGGCCATCCGGGTTGTCGCCTATATGAAGGGAGTCGTGGCGATGGCAAGGGAGATCATCACCCTGCAATGCACCGAGTGCAAGCGCCGGAACTACACCTCCACCAAGGAGAAGCGCAACACGCCGGGCCGTCTGGAGAAGAAGAAGTACTGCAAGTTTGACCGCAAGCACACGATGCATCGGGAGACCCGTTGACACCAGGGACCGATGCCGCGCTAGCCGGAGGTGAGTAGCTCAGTTGGTAGAGCAGCGGTCTCCAAAACCGCAGGTCGCAGGTTCGAGCCCTGTCTCACCTGCCATCTCCGTCCCGAACCCGCCGAAGGAACAGACCCCATGCAGACATGGACGAACCGGATCCGCCAGTTCATCGCCGACACGATGAACGAGTTGCGGAAGTGCAGCTGGCCGGAGCGCCGGGAGCTGTACGAATCGACGATCCTGGTGATTGTCGCCGTGATGATCCTGGCGCTGTTTGTGGCGACGGTCGACTGGATCAGCCTCAATGCGATCAACCTCTTGGTCATCCGCTAGGGCAAGGCACGATGGACATGGAAGCACAGCTGGATCAGGCGACGGTGGACGCCGACGAGGCGGCCGAGGCGGCGGCGGAGGCGGCGGCGGAACAGGAGCGCAAGCGTGGCCGTTGGTACGTGGTGCATACGCTTTCGGGGCACGAGAACAAGGTCAAGGAGACGATCGAGCAGCAACACCGCCAGCAGGAGGCGGATCTGCCCATCTACGAGGTACTGATCCCGGTCGAGAAGGTCTCTGAGGTGCGCCAGGGGCGGAAGACGACGACGACGCGGAAATATTTCCCGGGCTACATCCTGGTGCGCATGGATCTGTACCTTGAGGACGGAAAGCTCAACGAACGGGCCTGGTACTTCATCCGCGAGACCCAAGGCGTAATCGGGTTCATCGGGGGCGGCGACCGCCCGATGCCCCTGCCGCAGCACGAGGTGGATGCGCTGTTGCGCCAGGCCACGGGCCGCGAGGAGCGGGCGAAGCCGAAGATCAACTTTGCCGTGGGCGAGGCGGTGCGCGTCCGCGATGGCGCCTTCGAGAACTTCGAGGGGACCATCGAGGACATCGATGCCGAGCGCGGCAAGCTGAAGATACTGGTGTCGATCTTTGGACGTTCGACACCGGTGGAGTTGGAGTTCTGGCAGGTGGAACGGACCTGACGGGGTGACCGGTTGGCCGCCCTCAACGACGGGAGATCCTTGAGCTATGGCAAAGAAAGTGACCGGTGAAATCCGGCTGCAGATTCCGGCCGGGGCGGCAAACCCGGCGCCTCCGGTAGGCCCGGCACTGGGTCAGGCCGGGGTCAACATCATGGAGTTCTGCAAGCAGTTCAACGCCGCGACGCAGGCGCAGGCGGGGCTGATCATTCCGGTGGTCATCACTGTCTACCAGGACCGCTCCTTCACCTTCATCACCAAGTCGCCGCCGGCGGCGGTGCTGCTGAAGAAGGCGGCCGGGCTGGCGGCTGGTGCGGCCACGGCGGGACGGGACACCGTCGGCGCCGTGTCCCGGCAGCAGGTGCGCGAGATTGCGCAGGCGAAGATGAAGGATCTGAACGCGCGCTCGGAAGAGGCGGCGATGCGGATCATCGAAGGCACGGCGCGCAGCATGGGCATTGAGGTGAAAGATGACCAAGCAAAGTAAGAGCTACCGCAGCAAGCTGGAACAGTGCGACCGCACCCGGGCGTATCCGCTCGAGGAGGCCTTGGCCGCACTGAAGGCCCTGCCGAAGGCGAAGTTCGACGAAACGGTCGAGCTGGCCTTCCGCCTGGGCATCGATCCGAAGCAGTCCGACCAAAACGTGCGCGGAGCCCTGGCCCTGCCGAAGGGTACGGGCAAGACGGTACGCATCGCGGTGGTCGCCTCGGGCGAGGCGGCGGACGCGGCCCGGGCGGCGGGCGCGGACATCGTCGGGCTGGAGGACCTGGTCGCGAAGATCAAGGAAGGCTGGCTGGAGTTCGACGTACTGATTGCCACGCCAGCGGCGATGCCCCAGGTCCGGCCGCTGGGCCGGGCACTTGGGCCGCGCGGCCTGATGCCGAATCCAAAGACCGGGACGGTGACCGACGATGTCGGGGCGGCGGTTCGCGAGGCCAAAGGTGGCCGCGTCGAGTTCCGCGCGGACCGCGGCGCCTGCGTCCACGTCCCGATCGGCAAGGTCTCGTTTGCGGCGGCGGACTTGCTGGAGAACTGCCATGCGGTGATCCAGGCGCTCCTCCGGGCGAAACCGCCAACCGCCCGCGGCACCTACATCCAGGCCTGCACGGTCAGCTCGACCATGAGTCCGGGATTTCGTTTGGACCTCAAGGACATGAGGGCTTGATCGATGAGAGCTGAAAAGACCCAGTTGGTCAAGGACATCGGCACGACGCTGGAGAATGCGGACTTCGTGTTCCTGGTCTCGTACAAGGGCCTGACCGTGAAGGCGTTCTCGGCGTTGCGCAACCGCCTCGCTGAGCACGCAACGGAGTGTCGCGTGCTGAAGAACCGCCTGATCCTAAAGGCGGCGGAGCAGCGGGGCATGACCGCGTTGGCCGGGCTGGCCCTGAACGGGGACACGGCACTGATCGCGGGACGGGGCGACGCGAGCGTGGTGGCAAAGACCATCGCCGCGTTCACCCGCGAACATAGCCAGGTGGCCGCCAAAGCGGG
Organism: uncultured Victivallales bacterium; assembly: GCA_964490525.1. Lineage (GTDB taxonomy): Bacteria > Verrucomicrobiota > Lentisphaeria > Victivallales > CAZBDL01 > CAZBDL01. Next base: position 7,401 of record CAZBDL010000046.1, read on the forward strand.
CGTGATGGAAGGACAGGCCCTTTCTCCCGCCGACGTCTTGAGCATCGCCGAGCTGCCGCCGCGAGAGGTGCTCCAGGCGCAGCTTCTCGGCGTCCTCCAGGCACCGGCCAGGAACCTGGTCAACGTGCTCTATGGCAAGGCATCCCAGGTGGTCAACCTGTTGCACAATTACGAACAGAAGCTGGCGGGGGCCGCGTAGGCTTCCGGCACAAACGATCAAAACGGCAACCCAGCCATAACGACAACGGAGGATAACACGATGACCGAGCAAGCAAAGGTGGATGTCAGCCAGGAGATGGAGCAGTTCATCTCGTACATCGAAAAGCTGACGGTGCTGGAACTCTCCAAGCTGGTGAAGGCCCTGGAGGAGCGGTTGGGCGTGACCGCCGCCGCCCCGATGGCGATGATGGCCGCGGCTCCGGCCGCAGGCGCCGCCGCCGCCGCCGCCGAGGAAAAGACGGAGTTCACCGTGGTCCTGGCAGGCTTCGGCGACAACAAGATTGGCGTCATCAAGGAGATCCGTGCGATCACCGGGCTGGGCCTGAAGGACGCGAAGGACCTGGTCGAGGCCGCCCCGAAGGCCGTGAAGGAAGGGGTAACCAAGGAGGAAGCCGCGGAACTGAAGAAGAAGCTGGAGGCTGCCGGCGCCACCGTTGAACTTAAGTAGCATCCACGCCACGCACCATCCGCGCTGCGGCCGGAGGCCAGTCGCCTCCTGCCGTGGCGTTGTTGCCGTCCGCCCGTTGCCCTTCCCGGTGCCGGGCGTTGTGCAATCCGCCCTCTCGACCATCCATCACTGAGCAGGTGTGCGCCATGTCTGAACGCGTCAATTTCGGAAAGCTGAAGGATGTCCTGGACATCCCCGACCTGATCAGCGTTCAAGTATCCTCCTTCCACGACTTCCTTCAGATGGCGGTGGCGCCCGAGAAGCGACGCCCGCAGGGATTCCAGGAGGTCTTCCACGAAGTCTTTCCGATCGAGAGCTTCGACGGCCAGCTCAAGCTGGGCTTCGTCAAGTACGTGGTGGGCGAGCCCAAGGCCTCGGTGCCGGACTGCATCCGCAACGGCGACACCCACTGCGCACCGCTCAGCGCCCTGTTCCGGCTGGAGAACAAGGGCGAGGTCAGCGAGGAGGAGGTTCAGCTCGGCGAGCTGCCGATCATCACCGAACGCGGCACCTTCGTCATCAACGGGGTGGAGCGGGTGATCATCAGCCAGTTGCACCGCTCGCCGGGGATCTGCTTCGAGAAGACGCAGCACTCCAGCGGACGGACGCTGTATTCCTACCGGGTGATTCCGGACCGTGGCTCGTGGATGGAGGTGCAGTTTGACATCAACGACGCCATCCACATTTATCTGGATCGGCGGCGGCGGCGCCGCAAGTTCCTGATCACCACGTTCCTGCGGGCGATCGGCTACGAGACGAACCGGGAAATGCTCGGGGCGGTGTACACGGCAAAGAAATGGACGACCGGGCAACTGGCGAAGGCAGAGGACCTGTCGCGCCTGTACACGATGGAAGCGGTGCTGGACGCGGAAGGCAATACGGTCCTCGAAGAGCTTGCCGAGATGAATGAGGCTCGCGTGAAGGAGCTACAGCAGGCGAAGGTGGGGCAGGTCGAGCTGGTGGACACGGGCGACCTGGGCAACTATCTGATCCTTTGCCTGACGAAGGATCCGACGCGGACACAGGACGAGGCGCTGAAGGAGATCTATCGCCGCATGCGCCCGGGCGATCCGCCGAGCATCGCCAACGCCAAGCAGCTACTGAAGCGGCTGTTCTTCGACATCCGGCGCTACGACCTGGGCATTGTCGGTCGCTACAAGCTGAACCAGCGGCTGCACCGGACATCGCACCGGGAGGAGCGGATTCTCGAGAAGGAAGACATGCTCGAGGCGACGCGGCAGCTGATGCGTCTGCGCCATGCGGGCGGGGCGGCTGACGACATCGACCATCTCGGCAACCGCCGGGTGCGTACGGTGGGCGAACTGCTGCAGAACCAGTGCCGGGTCGGCCTAGTGCGGACCGAGCGGCTGGTGCGCGAGCGCATGACGCTGCTGGGTGCCGACGAGACGGTGCTGACGCCCAGCAAGCTGGTCAATCCGAAGGCGTTCGCGGGCGTCATCCGCGACTTCTTCGCCCGCAATCAGCTCTCCCAGTTCATGGATCAGACCAATCCGCTTTCCGAGCTGACCAACAAGCGCCGCCTGAGTGCGCTTGGGCCGGGCGGACTGAGCCGCGAGCGAGCCGGGTTCGAGGTGCGCGACGTGCACACCAGCCATTACGGGCGGGTATGCCCGATCGAGACGCCGGAAGGCCCGAACATCGGCCTGATCTCGTCGATGGCCCTCTATGCCCAGATCAACCACTACGGATTTCTCGAGACCCCCTACCGGCGGGTCGAGAAGGGCGTGGTGACCGAGAAGATCGACTATCTGACGGCGGATCGCGAGGAGGAGTTCGTCATTGCTCAGGCGAACGCCCCGCTGACCGCGGATGGTCGTTTTGCGAATGCGACGGTGATGGCCCGCTACCGCGGCGACTCGCAGGAGCGGCCGCGCGAGGAGGTCCAGTACATGGACGTCTCCCCGAAGCAGCTGGTCAGCGCCGCCGCCGGGCTGGTTCCGTTCCTTGAGCACGACGATGCGAACCGTGCCCTGATGGGCGCAAACATGCAGCGCCAGGCGGTACCGTTGCTGGTCACCGAGGCGCCGCTGGTCGGCACGGGCCTCGAAGGACGGGTGGCGAGGGACTCGCGGGCGGTCGTTGTGGCGGCCGAAAACGGCACGGTCACCGCGGTCTCTGGCGACCGCATCGAGATCGCTCCGGCGGGCCGCGGCAAGGCACCTCACATGTACCGCCTGAACAAGTTCCTGCGCAGCAATGCTGGCACCGCGATGAACCAGCGCCCGGTCGTGCGCACCGGTGACACGGTCAAGGCGGGGCAGGTGATTGCCGACGGGGCGGCGACGCGGCACGGCGAGCTGGCCTTGGGCAAGAACGTCACCGTGGCGTTCATGCCCTGGTGCGGCTACAACTTCGAGGACGCGATCGTGGTCAGCGAGAAGCTGGTCCGCGAGGATGCCTACACAAGCATCCACATCGAGGAGTTCGAGATCACCGCGCGCGACACCAAGCTCGGGCCGGAGGAGATCACCCGCGACATCCCGAACGTCAGCGAGGAGGCCTTGCGCAACCTGGGCATGGACGGCATCGTCCGCCTTGGCGCGGAAGTCCGTCCCGGCGACATCCTGGTCGGCAAGATCACCCCGAAGTCGGAGACGGAGCTGGCGCCCGAAGAGCGGTTGCTGCGGGCGATCTTCGGGGAAAAGGCGGCCGACGTCAAGGACTCCAGCTTGATCGTCCCCAGCGGCAAGGGCGGCATCGTCATGGATGTGCGCATCGAGCACACCCGCGACCCGAACCGCCAGCACTTGACCAAGACCGACATCCGCCGCCAGATCAAGCAGGCGAAGGACACGTTCAAGACGCAGCACGCTGAGATCGTCAAGGAGATCCTCGACGGGCTCACCCGGCTGCTTGAGGGCGAGAAGCTGCCGGTGCCGGTCTATGACGCGGCGGCGGCGAAGCCGGACACGGTGATGATCTCGGCAAACCGCAAGGTGACGCCCAGCCAAATCCAGCGTTTGGCCGCCAAGTACCGGGAATACCGCATGGCCGACTGCCCCCTGAAGCGGGCGATCGACGATCTCATCCAGCCGCACCTGCCACGCATCGAGTCGCTGGAGCGCGAGCGTGACGGGATCATCGCCACGCTGGACGGCGGCGACGGCAGCGAACCGAAGGTCGTGCGCAAGGTGAAGGTCTATGTGGCCAGCAAGCACAAGCTGCAGGTGGGCGACAAGATGGCCGGTCGGCACGGCAACAAGGGCATCGTCGCCAAGATTGTGCCCGAGGCGGACATGCCGTTCATGGCCGACGGCCGCCCGGTGGACATCGTCTTGAATCCGCTCGGGGTGCCGAGCCGCATGAATGTCGGCCAAGTGCTCGAGACGCACCTTGGCTGGGCGGCCAAGCTGCTCGGCATGCATGTCGCCAGCCCGATCTTCGATGGCGTCAGCGAGGAGGCCATCGTCACCTTGATGGGCAAGGCGAACGAGGAGCATCGCCGCGCCAATCCGAACGAGCCGGACTATCACTGGGGCTTCGCGGAGCGCAGCGGCGAGCGGGTCTTCGACGGCAAGACCGAGCTGTTCGACGGGCGCACCGGCGAGAAGTTCGTGCAGCGGGTGATGGTCGGTTGCATCTACATGATGAAGCTCGACCATCTGGTGGCGAACAAGATCCATGCGCGTTCGGTGGGCCCCTACTCGCTGGTCACGCAGCAGCCGCTCGGCGGCAAGGCGCAGCATGGCGGCCAGCGCTTTGGCGAAATGGAGGTCTGGGCGCTCGAGGCCTACGGGGTGGCGCACACCCTGCAGGAGATGCTGACCGTCAAGAGCGACGATGTCAGCGGTCGGGCCCGGATGTACGAGTCGATCGTCAAGGGCCAGAACCTGCTCGAGGCCGGTCGCCCCGAGTCGTTCAACGTCCTGCTGAAGGAAATGCAGAGCCTGGGGATCGACATCCGGGTGGTCAACAAGCGCAGCCTCCAGAAGTGAGGCGCCAGCTGCGAAGGAAACGGCCATGATCATGGACAACAAGTTCGCCTATCGTGAGTTGCTCGGCCAGGACGAGGGTTCCTCGTTCGGGGCGGTGACGATCAACGTCGCCTCGCCGGACGTCGTGCGCTCGTGGAGCCATGGCGAGGTGAAGAACCCGGAGACGATCAACTACCGCAGCTTCAAGCCGGAGAAGGGCGGTCTCTTCTGCGAGCGCATCTTCGGCCCGACCCGGGACTGGGAGTGCAACTGCGGCAAGTACAAGCGGGTGAAGCACAAGGGCGTGGTCTGCGACCGCTGCGGCGTCGAGGTCACGCAGTCGCGGGTGCGGCGTGAGCGGATGGGGCACATCGAGCTGGCAGTGCCAGTCACCCACATCTGGTTCTTCAAGTGCATGCCGAGCCGCATCGGCCTGATGCTCGACATGACCGCCCGTGCGCTGGAGCGGGTCGTCTACTACGAGGACTGGGTGGTGACGGATCCCGGCGACACGCCGTTGCAGATGGGGCAGTCCCTGAACGAGCTTGAGTACCAGCAGGCACGCGAGGAGTATGGCGAGACGGCATTCCAGGCGGACATGGGGGCGCCGGCGATCCGGACGCTGCTGGAAAAGACCGACATGGCGGCGCTGAAGGAGGATCTCGAGGCGAAGATGCAGGCAACGCGGAGCAAGGCGATCCGCAAGAAGCTGGCCAAGCGTATGCGCCTGGTCGAGGGCTTCGTCAACAGCAATTCCCGGCCCGAGTGGATGATCCTCGAGGTGTTGCCGGTGCTGCCGCCGGACCTGCGCCCGCTCGTCCCCCTGGAAGGTGGCCGCTTCGCCACCTCCGACCTGAACGACCTCTACCGGCGGGTGATCAACCGCAACAACCGGCTGAAGAACCTGCTGCAGCTGCGCACGCCCGAGGTCATCATCCGCAACGAGAAGCGGATGCTGCAGGAGGCGGTGGACGCACT
>CAZBDL010000047.1:0-12951 GCA_964490525.1 uncultured Victivallales bacterium
CCAGCGCCAGGGGGGCCATGGTGACCAGGCAGATGCTGGCCGTCAGGGCATAGCTGATCGCCGTGGCGATGCCAGTCGAACGCGCCACCGAGGAGGCGAACAGGCCACCCGTCAGGAAAGTCACAGTGCTCATCAGCAGGATCGCAATCCAGATGGCGATGCGCCGATAGGTCGTCCAAAACTCTCCCCACCAGTTCGGCTCCGTGCGCATCTTCGCCGCCAGCTCCTGCCAGAAGGTGCCGCTGAACCAGGATCCCTCGGGGAAGACGGTCTGGTGCTCGAGATAGGCCATCGCGAAGATGACGAAGAAGCTGCTGACGACAAAGATCATGGCGAAGAAGAAGGTCGCCTTGAGCTTGCCGATGATCACGGAGAAGGGATGGAGCGGGGTAAGGCGCAGGGCGAGGAGGGTGCCGCTGGCGATCTCCTCGGTGATCAGGCCGCTACTGACGCCGGGAGCGAGCATGCCGACCACGCCGAGCTGAAAGACGATGGCGACGACGCGCACGATGTCGGGATTGAGGAAGGTGGCGTACTGGACGGCGATGAGGGTGAGGATGAGCATGCTGACGATGAAGATGGCGGAGACGGTGCGGACGACGAACTTGGGGTTGGCGAAGAGGCGGCTGCGCATCTCGGCGACGAAGACGGGGTTGGCCCAGCGCCCGATGTTCTTCTTGCGCTTCAGCGGATCGATCAGGTAGAAGGGCCAGCGCAGCTTGCGCTTGAGGGCCTGGCGATTGTCGGCGAAGACCTCGCCGGCGGCGGCGCGGCGCTTACCGAGGGGCCGGAAGATGCGGCGCTGGAAGCTGCGGAAGGCGAGCAGGGCGACAATCCCCGAGAAGACCATGAAGATGGAGAAGGGGTTGATGGTTGCACCGGCGGACATGAGGGTGGCGGTGGTCATCCGGTAGCGGTCAGGATAGAGCAGGAAGAAGAGGGCGTCGAAGGGGCTGAAGCTGCGCACGAGCTGGAGGATGCCCTGGGCCTGAGGCAGGAGGTTGCCGAGCAAGGAGGCGGGCAGCCAGGTACCGCCAGCCAGGAGGAGGATCAGGACGTAGTTCATGACGATCGCCGTCGAGCTGCGCTGGCACACGGCGCTGCAAGCGAGGCCAACCAGGCCGTAACTCAGGGCGGTGACCGCCAGCACGAGCATGACATCGAGCATGAAGCGCATGCTGACGCCGCCGGTGAGGGCGCAGACCGCGCCGATGGGCAGGGAGAGGGCGACCAGGGAGAGGAGCATGGCGACGGCCGCGAGGAGCTTGCCGGTCATGATCTCGAAGGGGGTCAGCAGGGTGGTGAACAGGGCCCCGTAGGTCTGGTTCTCGCGCTCCATGGTGATCGCCGTCGCCGCGAAGGCCGGGACCAGGAGGATGAGCAGGGTGAGGTTGACGCTGAAGAAGAGGGTGAAGATCTTCTTGCTGCCGGCCGCCGCCACGGAATGGATGCCGCTGCCCGGCCAGAGGAGCAGGAGCAGGCCCGCCAGCAGGAGCAGGTACGACCAGAGCAGGAAGTTGCTCTTCCAGGAACGGGTCAGGCTGCTCAGCTCGCGGCGCAGGATCGGGTTCATCGCCGTCAGCCCTCCGTGGAACCGCTGCCGCGGGTGATGCGCAGGAAGACGTTCTCGAGGTCCGCCTCGTTCTCGCTGAACCAGCGCACGGGAATGCCCTCGGCCATGAGCAGCGCGAGGATGGCCCCGACCTCGCTGCGGCTGCCGGAGTAGACCAGGCTAAGCTGGAACTCGTCCATCGCCGTCACCGACTCGACCCCGTCCACGCGCTCGAGCAAGGCCTTCGCCCGCTCGGCTTCGGCGTCGACGGTGATGGCGATGACCAGGTTCTCCTGGAGGCGATGGGTGATCTCGCGGACGGAGCCCTGGGCCAGGAGCTGGCCCTTGAAGATGATGCCGACGCGGTCGCAGACGGAGGAGAGCTCGGGGAGGATGTGGCTGGAGAGGAGGATGGTCTTGCCGAGGCTCTTGAGGCGGCCGATGGTCTGGCGCATCTCGATGCGGGCGTTGGGATCAAGGCCACCCGCCGGCTCGTCGAGGATGAGCACCGCCGGATCGTGCATCAGGGTCTTGGCCAGGCCGATGCGCTGGCGCATGCCGCGCGACAGGGAGGTCATCTGGAAGTCGATCATCTCCATGGCCTTGGTGATGGCGAGGACCTCCTCGATGCGGGCCTTGCGCTGGCGGGGCGGGATCTTGAAGGCAGCCCCGTAGAAGTCTAGGAACTCCCAGACGCTCATCTGCTCGTAGACGCCGGTGATGTCGGGCATGTAGCCGATCAGGCGCTTGATCTTCGCCAGGTTGCGGGGGGTGACCTCAAGGCCGTCAATCGTGGACTTGCCCTCGTCCGCGGCGAGCAGGCCGCAGAGGATGCGGATGGTGGTGGTCTTGCCGGCCCCGTTGGGTCCGACGAAGCCGTAGATCGTGCCTTTCTCGACCTCGAGGTTGACATCGAAGACGCCCCGATCCTTGCCGAACTTCTTGGTCAGGTGCATGGTCTTGATCATCCGCCGCGTCCTTCCGTGCTCGATGTTCTCCAGGGCGTCCCTGCCGACCGAAGGAAAAACCCCATCTCTGTTCAGAACCGGACGCCGTCCATGCCCTCGGGCAGGGTGCCGGCGATGCGCAGCCGCAAGCCGCCGATCTGCCAATGGTTCAAACGCATGCTCGCCGTGCCGTCGCCCCGGTTCTCGTCGCGGTTGGCGAACTTCAAACGCAGCAGGCCGGTGCCCTCGTGGGGATCGAGGAGGCCTTCAAGCCCCTCGGCGAAGACATGCCGCCGCCCGTCCTGCCGTGCCGTGATCTCGCGGGCGCCCTGGATTGGCGCGGGCACCCCGGCGCCCGGATCCGGGATGAGGACGGGGGTGACGGTCAGATTGCCGGCCGGATTGACGAGATCGTAGACCAGCTCGATGCGGCTGGGGCTGAGGCCAGCCCAGGCAGAAGGCAGGTGGAAGCGGAGCGTCATGTCCTGAATCATCCTCGGGGCGGTGCCATCCTCGCGGAGCCGGTTGCCAGCCATCAGCATCCGGGTCGAGCTGTCGGCGGCGCTCAGGACGACCTGCTCCGGCTCGACGACGAATTTCCCGTCCGGGCCCGCCTGCCAGGTCTCGCGGACCGGCGCGAGGATGATCCGGCGGCCCCGGCAGATGGCCTGGTCCGGTGTCGGGAAGCGTCCCTCATCGACGGCCTCCAGCCAGGCCAGGCAGGCCGTCGGCTTGCGGGATCCGACCTGGAGGAATTCCTGGACGGAGCGGACGATCTCATTGCCTTGAAATGCCACGGCGCCGTCACGGCGCGGCAGCACCAACGCCCCTTTGTCCACGGCCAGGGGCAGGGCCCCGGAGGGAAAGAGCAGCCAGGCGGCTTCGGGACGCCGCCCGGCCGGCAAGGGCCAAGGGATGAAGGCAGGGCCGTCGCCGCCGAGGATCACCTCCGGGGCGGAGGTTCCGGCGAGGAGGGCAGACGGAGGGCCGGAACCGGCCAGGACCGTAAAGGTCCGTGACGTGTTGGAGCGCACGGTCAAGCCACGGATTCCGAACGTTCCGTCATGGACCGATATCTCGACGGGCTCGCCACCGCCCTCGGTGCCCATCATGCCGAGCCGGAAGGCCGATCCCGGCGGAGGGATGGCGCTGGGCAGGCACTGTCCATCTGGCATTTGCAGGTCGACCGTCGTGTCCTTTTGGCTGAAGACCCCGTAATAGCCTTCGGTGACCCCGGCGGTACCGACCTCCAGCATCGCCAGCAGGCGCCCGTCCTGGGGGCCGCCGCCCCGGGCGGCACGGTGCAGGACGAGGGCCGCGACCAGCACGCCGAGCACGGCGCCGACCCCCCAGGCAAGCATCGAGCGCCGGATCCGGAAACCCAGGACCATGAGCGCGGCCAAGAGCAGGAAATAGACCAGGAAGATGCGCCGGACGACGCCCGGGCCGGGGACCGAGAAGCCGGTCATCTCGTCGAGGCAACGCTCGGCGCGGGAGCGGTCGGCATAGAGCGGTTGGGCCCCGAGGAAGACCTTGACCAGGGGCAGGAAGGCGGCGGCCTGGCGTAGCCCGTCCTCGGTCATGGGGATGGCCGAGGCGCGGACTTCGCCCAAGCCATGGCGGCGCCAGCGGAACACCGGCAAGTCGCCCTCGGCCAGCAGGGTGACCCCGTCGCCAACCGGCTCGCACTCGAGCATCGGCTGGGTCTCCTCGACCCAGCCCCGGAAGCCAGGGGCATAGCGGACCAGGCTCGGCAGGGCGGCGATCTCACGCTGGCGCAGCGGCCGCAACGGCAACAGATCCGCCAGGGGACTGTCGGCCATCGCCAAGATGGCCCGGGGATGGGCGAGGATCAAGCGGCCGCCCTGTTCGACATATTCGCGCAAGGACATAAGCTGGCGGTCGCTGCAGCGGGAGAAGTCCGGGGCCAGCAGGATGACGGCATGGGTGTACTGGAAGAACGGCCAGGCGTCCGGCAGGTCCGCGGCCCGGAAAAAGGCGGTGCGCCAGCGCTCCTTCAGCTCGCCATAGGAGGAAAAAGAGCCAAAGCTGATCTCGTCGGCGTCGTTGATCACGGCCATCTGCGCCTCGCGATCCGAGAGCAGACGGAAGGCCATCGTCTCGGCGCCGGGGACGCGGCGGTCGCCGACGAACAGCTCGAGCTTGTACTGCTCGGCGTCCTCAATCATCGCCAGGCTGCGGTAGTACATCTCGGCGCGGGCGGGGATTTGCACATGCCGGGTCATCACCGTCCGTTGGTTCATCCCCCCCTGGGCATCCATGAGCAGGCGAACCGCCACCTCGCGGGGGCGGGCATCGGGATTCTGCAACAGGCAGCCGAGCTGGCCCCAGGAATAACGATGGACCCGGGGCGAGGTGGCATAGGAGATGCGGGGCCGTTCAAGGCGCGGCTCGCCTTGTCCATGCGCCCCCCCCCAGGCAACCAAGCCCAGGAAGCCGAGGAGAATCCGCCCTGCCGCACGGTGCGTCGCCGTCATCATGCCTCCTTGCGCACCAGCGAACCGGCCGCCTCCGCGTCCTGGTCCTCGGGCTGGGGAAAGTCGAATTCCCGGGCGAAGAGCTCCACCATGCGGGCGCAGGCCTCAGCCTCGCCCTTGCCTTCGGCGCGCACCACCACCTGGTCGCCGCGCTCGAGGCCCATGCCGAGGAGGGAAAGGATGCTGTCCAAGTCCGATTCGCCCTTGTGGCTGCTCACCGAGAAACGGCACTCGGGGTACTCCTGTGCCGCCATCAAGATCACGCTTGAGGGGCGGCAATGGATCCCTGCCCGGTTCCTGATGGTCACGGTTTGCTCGGTCATGGCCCGTCCGTCGCTCGCGCCTGCGGGGTGTCGATGTGGCCTTTACGAATACAGTTGAAGATGTATCTTTGCAACATGGGTAGATCTATTTTCACGGAGCGGACGCTGGCCAGGGCGAGGATCGGGGCGAACTGGCGGCGCTGGCTGCCCTGGCTGGGGCTGGCCGTGCTGGGCCTAGGCCTGCGCTTCCTCTACCTGACGGAGTTCGGCGCCTCGCCGCTTTGCCGACACCCCTGCGGCCCGGATGTGCAGGAATATGTCGCCTGGGCCCGGGAAATCCTGGCCGGCCGCCTGCTTTGGCCGGAAGTCCGGATCCATTCGCCACTGTACCCCTATTTCCTGTCCGTCCTCTACGCCGCCGGGGGGGTGTCCCACCTGGCGGCGCGCATGGTCCAGTCGATCCTCGTACTGGCGGCAGGCGTGCCACTGCTGCTGGCGATGCGCCTGGCCGGCACGGCGGACGCGCCGCCGCTCGGGCAGCGGCGGACCCTGCTGCTGGCCGGGACGCTGTGGGCGGCCTATCCGCCGTTGATCTACTATGGCGCGGAACTGGTCTCGGAGGCGCTGCTCGTGCCGTTGCTCTGCCTGGTCCTTTGGCTGCTCCACCGCGCCGAGTCGCGCCCGGAACGCGACGGGATGCCCGAGGCCGTCGGGGCCGGGCTCGCCTCCGCCCTCGCCGTCCTCTGCCATCCTCTCGCCCTGTTCCTGCTGATCGGCGAAGGCCTGTGGCTGAGCCTGACGGGACGCCCCGAGACACTTGGTGGCTGCCGGTCCGCGCGCCGTCGCGCCATCGCCTACCTGGGTACAGCCGGCCTCGCCTTGGCCCCGGTCGTCGCCTACAACACCCTAATCCTGCGGGGGCCGCCACTGCAGGCCAACGGCGGCTTCAACTTCTGGCTGGGCAACGGGCCCGGTGCCGACGGCACCTGCCGACTGCGCCCGGGCCCGGCATGGGATCAGGCCCATCGCCAAGGCGCGGCCGCAGCCCAACAGCGCGGCATCGGAAAGGATCTCCATTTCCTGACGGAGAGCCTCGCAGAAATGACCCGCCATCCCGGCTATGCCCTGCGCCTGCTGACCGCCAAAGCCCTGTATGCCGTAAACTTCCGGGAACTGACCGCCGGAGCCGATGCCACCCCCCTGCGCGAGGCCTCGCGCCTGATGCGCGGAACCCGCGGCTCCTTCGCCCTGCTCGGCGTCGCCGCCCTCGCCCTGCTCCTCCTGCGCGCCCGCGAGCGATCCTTCCTCCATGCCTGCAGGCACTTCCTCATCTTCGGCGGGGGGTTTTGGGCAGGCCAGATTCTCTTTGTCGCCGCCGGACGCTACCGCCTCGGCATGTTGCCCGCCCTCGTCCCTCTCGCCGCGCTCGGCATCGTCGAGGTCGCCGACCGTCTGCGGGGGGGGACCCGGGCCCGGATCGCCACCGCCATCGCCGTGGCGGTCGCCGCCGCCCTGGTCGTCCTGCCCCGGCCACCATGCCGTCCGGACATCGAGCAGGCCGAAGCCGACACCATCCTCGCCGAAGCCTGGCTTGCCGCCGACCGGCCCGCCGAAGCCCTGCCCCTGCTGCAGGCCAATGTCCGACGCCAGCCCGAGTGGTCCCGCCACCACAACCTGCTCGGCCTCGCGCTTCGTCGTCTCGGTCGTGACGACGATGCCGCCGCGATCTTCCGCACCGCGACGGAGGTCGCCCCCGACGAGCCCGAGGCATGGATGAACCTCGCCGTCCTTCATGCCGACGGCGGCCGCCTCGCCGACGCTGACGCCGCCTTTGCCCAGGCCTTTGTCGTAACCAACATGCCCGCCGCCGACCTCGAATACAACCATGCCCTCTTCCGGCAATGCCTCGGCGACCTCGTCGGCGCGGAGGAAGGCTACCGTGCCGCCTTGGCGATCAATGCGGCCCACCGCTCCGCCCGCGCCAACCTGGGCGCCGTCCTCCTGCTCCAGGAGCGCCCGCGCGAGGCCGCCGCGGAATTCGCGGTCGCCCTCCGGCTCGCCCCTGGCGACCTTCGCTTGCGCGTCAACCATGCCGCCGCGCTCGCCGCCGACGGCAGGATCGGGCAGGCTCGGCGCGAACTGGCCCGCGTCCTGCGCCAAGATCCCGCCATGCCGAACGCCCGGGAACTCCAGCGGCAACTCGAATGAACCGGTGCGGCTGGACTTGTCGCCGAACCGGGCTATTGTCCTCGCGCCATCCACCTTCCGGAACCGAAACCATGCCTGCGATGACCACCAATGCCTATGGGGAACTGGCCGAGCGCGGCTTCCTCTACCAGACGACCGACGAGGCATCGACGACGGCCATGCTCGCCGCCGGCCCGGTCTCCTTCTATGTCGGATTCGACCCGACGGCGGACAGCCTGCACGTGGGCCATTTGCTGCCGATCATGGCCATGCGGCTGCTGCAGCGGGCGGGGCACCGCCCGATCGTCCTGGTCGGCGGGGCGACGGCCCTGATCGGCGATCCCTCCGGCAAGCAGGAGGCACGACCGATCCTCACCCGCGAGGCCGTCGCCGCCAACGCCGCCGCCCTGCGCCGCCAGCTCGGGCGCTTCCTCGACACGGGCGAGGGGCGCACCGTCTTCGTCGACAACGCCGATTGGTTCGCCCCGATGGGCTTCCTCGAGTTCTTGCGCGACGTCGGCCACCGCTTCAGCGTCAACCGCATGCTCACCGCCGAATCGGTGCGCCAACGCCTCGCCGGCGACGGCGGCATCTCCTACCTGGAGTTCAGCTACATGCTCCTCCAGGCCTACGACTTCCTCGTGCTACACCGCGGCCATGACTGCCGCCTCCAGCTCGGCGGCCAGGACCAATGGGGCAACATCGTCGCCGGCGTCGACCTGGTCCGCCGCATGGCCCAGGCGGAGGTCCACGGCGTCACCCTGCCCCTGCTCACCGACAGCGCCGGACAGAAGTTCGGCAAGACCGCCGGCGGCGCCGTCTGGCTCGATCCGCAGCGGACGTCCGTCTTCGCCTACTACCAGTTCTGGCGCAACACGGCCGATGCCGACGTGGCCCGACTCCTCAAGCTCTTCACCGCGCTGCCGGCCGACGAATGCCAAGCCCTCGGGACACTGCCCGTTCCGGACATCAACCGCGCCAAGGAGATCCTCGCCTTCGAGGCCACCGCCCTGGCGCATGGCGCCGAAGCGGCCGCCCAGGCCTATCTCGCCGCCGGCGCCGAATTCGGCTTTGCCGACCCGGGCGGACGCGTCGCCACCACCAGCGCGATCCGCGATGTCGCCGCAACCGCCCAGGCCGACGCCCTGCCCACCTTCGCCGTCTCCGCCGAGTCCCTGGCCGGCGAGGGCATCTGGATCGTCGCCCTACTCGTCGATGCCGGCCTGTGCACGTCCAACGGCGAGGCCCGGCGGCTGATCGCCGGCGGCGGCGCCTATCTGGGCGAGGAGCGTATCGCCGACGCCAACCGTCGCGTCACCGCTGCCGACCTGGCCGACGGCTCCGCCCTCCTGCGCGCCGGCAAGAAGCACGTCCGCCGCATCGTCCTCGCCGATGCCGCGCCATAACCGCCCGCCGCTTACCGTCCATGGCAAATCGCCTTGCCATAACCCAGCACACGTGGACATCAACACGAAGACATCCCCATCCCCCTCGTCCTCGACACTGCACAAAACCCGCCATCTGAGATCCGAGATCTGAAATCTGCCATCTCCCCTCTACCACCCCCCCCATCCCTCCATGCCCTCCCTCACCATCGACCTTTCCTCCTGGTTGCGCGACAGGCGAAACATCTCGCTCGGCGCCAGCCGGAAGATGCTGCTCATCAGCATGGCCGTGGGCGTTGCCGCAGCCTGCGGGGCCGCCCTGCTCTTCCTCGGCCTCGAGCTTTTCTCCCATCTCTGCCAAAACGTCCTCATGGGCATCACCCATCCCGTCCCGCAAGGCGAGCACCTGGTCATGCCCGGCGCAACGGCCGAAGCTCCCCGCCCATGGCTGATCATCCTGCTCCCCGCCCTCGGCGGCCTCCTCAGCGGCCTGCTCGTCTATGGACTCGCCCCGGAGGCCGAAGGCCACGGCATGGACGCCACCATCCATGCCTTCCACCAACTCAAGGGAAAGGTGCGGATTCGGGTACCATTCGTCAAGGGACTCGCCTCCGTGATCACCATCGGCACGGGTGGCTCGGGTGGCCGCGAGGGCCCCATCGCACAGATCGGCGCCGGCATCGGTTCCTGGTTCGCCGACCGCTTCCGGCTCGATGACCGCCAACGCCGCATCTTCATGCTCGCCGGCACCGCCGGCGGCATCGGCGCCATCTTCCGCGCTCCCCTCGGCGGGGCCATCAGCTCGGTCGAACTGCTCTACCGCGAGGATTTCGAATCCTCCGCCGTCATTCCCTGCGTCGTCAGTTCCGTCACCGCATACACCCTCTTCCGTTGGATTCTCTCGATGCCGCTCATCGGCATCGATGCCGCCACCATCTACGCATTTCCCGATCTCTCCCTGCGCCTGCCGTGGGACTTGGGCTATGCCATCCTCGTGGGCGTCGTCTGCGCAGGCGCGGGACGATGCTTCGTGGCCCTGTTCCATGGCTCCCGGCATGACCTCTTCAACCGTCTCCCCCTGGCCCGGGCCCTGCGTCCCGCCTTGGGGGGCTTGGCCATCGGCTTGCTTGGCCTGATGGCCCATCAGACCATCGGCTCCGGACACGGCTACCTGCAACAGGCTCTTTCCACCCGCATCGCCGGATTGCCCGCCGCCACCCTGGTGCCAGTGGCCATCGGATTCCTCCTTTTCGCCGCCCTTAAGATGGTCACCACCTCGTTGACCATCGGCTCCGGCGGCTCCGGCGGGGTCTTTGGCCCCTCCCTGCTCATCGGCGGCATGCTCGGGGCCGGCGTCGGGGCGCTCTGCCATGCCTGGTTTCCCGGGCTCCATGCCTGCCCCCTGCCCATTTTCGTCGTGCTCGGCATGGCCGGCTTCTTCTCCAGCGTCGCCAAGGCTCCCATCGGCGCCCTGATCATGGTCAGCGAAATGACCGGCTCCTATCAGCTTATCGCCCCGCTCCTGGTCGTCTGCGTCGTCAGCGTCCTTATCAACCGGCGTCATTCCATCTATGAGAGCCAGCTCGAGAACCGCTTCGAGTCCCCGGCCCATCGCAGCCTGATGGTCAAGGACGTCCTCGGCCAGGCCTGCGTCCGCGACTACTACCATCCCGCCGCCATGCCCACCGTGCCGAAGACGATGACCGCCCAGGAGCTGCGCGGCATCCTGGCGGACGACCAGATCCTGTTTCCCTTGACGGTGATCGACGAGGACTACCTGCCCTGCGGCATGCTCGCCATGGGCAACATCCGGCCGATCTACTTCTCCGAGTCGCCGGACGCCTTGTTCCTGGTGGCGGACATGATGTCGCCGCTGGCAACCTGCACCCCCGAGGAAGATCTCCCCACCGTCCTGCGCAAGTTCGAGAGCCACCATGCCAGCCGCATCCCGGTGACGGCCGGCGACGATCCGCGCCGTCTCCTCGGCTACATCCAGTACCAGGACATCATGCATGCCTACGAGGAGGAGCTCCGCCGCCTCCGCCTGCCCGGTTGAGAGTCGGGGGAAAAGGCTCGACGTTCCCGATCGTCCTCGTCCTCGTCCTCGTGCTCGATGCATGGGGCATGGGGCATGGGAAGAGGGGGAAGTTCGGAGTTCGGAGTGAGTAATCGTCTCTCCGTCTTATTCGCGTCCATTCGCGACTTTCGTAGTTAAAACTCCCCTTCGTCCCCCATCCCCGTCCTCGTCCTCGACGTTCCCCTGCCGGGCCCCTGCCATTCAAGGGCCATGAGCTTGCCAGGATGAACGAAGGCATCCCCCGGTCCGCAGGGGGCATCCGGGCAGACATGCGCGCTTGCGGCAATGCTCCTTGGCGTTGCGCACCAGCAGGGCGTGGAACTCGTTGAACAAGGCGGCATCCGGCGGCAAGGCCGCCATGAAGCGCGCCTGCAGGTCGTGGTAGGGCATGTCCGGCGCGACCCCGAAATGCCGGGCCATGATCCGGCGGGTGTAGGCGTCGATCACAAACGTCGGCAAGCCAAAGGCGTAGAGCAGAATGCTGTCGGCGGTCTCCGGCCCAACCCCGTGCACCGCCAGCAGCGACTCCCGCCAGGCCGCGAGCGAACGCCCTGGCGGATGCAGCCGATTCCCCCGGACATGCCGTCGCCACCAGGCCGTCACGGCCTGCAATCGCACCGCCTTCAGTCGATAGTAGCCGGAGGGACGGATCAACTCGGCCAGCGCCGCCGTCGGCAAGTCGGCAATGTGCCCCGGATCCAAGGCGTCCGCCGCCTTCAGGTTGGCGATCGCCCGCTCGACATTCGACCAGTTCGTATTCTGGGTGAGCACCGCCCCCACGCACACCTCCCAGGGCGTCTCCCCCGGCCACCAATGCTGTGGCCCGTACGCCGCCAGCAACCGTCGGCACATCGCCATCAGGCGCACCCCGGCCACCTCCCCGGGCATGGCCGCGCCGGGAAGGCGTCCGTCGCCCCGTCCTGCTGACCCCATGGCCAATCCTCCTGCCTCTACCATAGCCATACCTGAACCGCATGGCAATGGGCACGTGGCGCGGGCCATCAGCCACCGATCACCGATCACCGATCACCGATCACCGATGACTGATGACTGATCACCGATCCCCACATTGCCCTGCCCCGGACGACGTTGCTGTCGCGGATTTTTTTCCCGCCCCCCCTTGACATCGCGGGGGGCTGATGTAAATTCCATATAGATGAATTTAATTTCCATAATGAGGAATTCTTCGATGGCCGCCGAACTCCCGGTCAAGTCGCTCAAGAAGGCGCTCGACATCCTCGACCTGCTGCTTTTTTCAGCAGGCCCGGAAGGGCTGGCGCTGACTGCAATCGCCCGCACCCTCGGGCTGCCCGCAAACACCGCGCACAACCTGCTGAAGACGATGGCCGCCTGCGGCTATGCCGAGCAGACGTCGGACGGTCGCTACCGGGCGGGGGGCAAGTGGCGCCAGGCGGAGCGGTTGCACCACTTGCTGGGCAGTGAGGCGATCTTGCGCGAACTGCGCGCGACAGCCCTACGCCTCGGCGAGACCTGCGTCCTCGCCACCCTGGCCAACTGCGACCGCCTGGTGCTGGGCCGGGCGGACGGCGCCAGCAGCATCCAGGTGGCGGCCGCAACGGTCGAGGCCGGGCGCATCTACACGTCGCCGACCGGGCGCGTGCTGGTCGCCTTTGCCACCGCCGAGGAGCGCCAGGCGATCCTTGCACGCCACGGATTTCCCGGCGATGCCTGGGACGGCATCGGCACCGAGGCACAACTGGACCAGGCCACGGCGACGATCCGCGCCGCCGCATCCTGCCGCATGCTCACCCGCGACCTAGCCGCCGTCGCCGTCCCCATCATCGATGCCGACCGAGCCCTGCGCGGTGCTCTCGGCTGATATGCCCCACGCTTCCGTTGTCCGCTCCGCCGCCAACGCGAACTGCTGCGCGAACTTCGCACGACCGCGGCGGCAATGGGGGGATAATCCTAAATACAAAATACGAAATACGAAACAAAAACCTGGCCGCACGCTGAAGTCCACACGCGCCACCCCTTCAACCTTCAACCTTCAACCTTCAACCTTCAACCTTCAACCTTCA
>CAZBDL010000048.1:0-12894 GCA_964490525.1 uncultured Victivallales bacterium
GGGCCTCGGCGACGAGGTCGATGCCGAACTGCTCGGCCTGGCCCGGGACATCCGTGCCGACCGCCGTCTGGCCTTCCTGCATTTCCATTGCCGCCGCCTGGCCTACGGGCTGCGGGGGCTGTACGGGGACGGGGAGATGGAGCGCTGGCCGTCGTTCGAGGCGGTGCTGCCGGGGCGCGGCGGGACCTTCCTGCTGCTCATCGGCCTGTGCGCCGTGCCCTTGATCCAGCGCATGCACGCGATCCTCGGGGTTGCCGCCGACATCACGCGCGACACCTGCGGGGACATTGGCAGCCGGGTGCTGATCGGGCGCGAATTCCGCCACGGCGAGCTGGGGGTGACGACCCGCTGCCTGCGCTGGCTCCGCCTGCATGCCCGCGGCGAGCTCTTCCAGATCGGCCGCCTCCAGTTCCATCCCACTATCCTCTGCGAGCCGGTGCGCGTCTACCGGCACCGAGCCGACGGACGTGTCCTCATCCTCCTCGAGTCCGGCTTGCGCCTCACCCCGGAGGGCTACTTCGACGGCGCCGGCGGACGGCTCCATCCGCAGGCCTGGGAGAGCGATTGGCGGGAGGCCGACGGGCGCATCACCGCCACCGCGATCCTCGACACCGGCCTGGCCGGGCGGACGCCAGTGACCATCCATGTCTCTGATTGGAAGTGGGTTGCGGATGGATCGTCCGCCGTCATGAACACCCACATCCCCCGCGGCCCGCGCATCGCCATGGCGGATTGGCAGTCGTCCATCCGGCGCGGCTTCGAGTTTTTCCGGACGGTCCGTCCGGTCGCGGCCCAGCCCGTTGCCTGCGCCTGCAAGTCGTGGATGTTCGACCCGCGCCTGCGCGAGCTGTTGCCGGCGGATGCTGGCCTGGTTGCCCTGCAGCGCTGCGTCTCGGCCTTCCCCCTCTGCACCGCCGATGCCCAATGCGGCCTCTACTTCATGTTCGGCGCCGACCGGGTCGACCTCACGGCAGTGCCGCAGGACACCAGCCTGCGCCGCGCCGTCGTCCGCCACCTGACCTCCGGCGGCTTCCTCTCCGGGGGCGGCATGGTCGTCTTCGAGGATCAATTGGGCAACTTCAGCTAAGGCTTGGCCATTGGGAGTCAATGACATGGGATTCGCAAAGCGGTACGAGGTGGTGGTGGCCGGGGCCGGATATGCCGGCGTGGCGGCGGCCCTGGCAGCAGCGCGTGCGGGCCGGCGGACGGCCTTGGTCGAGAAGACCATCCTGCCGGGAGGGCTCGGCACGTCCGGCCTGGTCAACATCTACCTGCCGCTCTGCGACGGCTGCGGGCGGCAGGTGCTCTTCGGCCTGGCCGAGGAACTGCTCAAGGCGGCCGTCCTCTATGGCCCGGAAGACCTGCCGCCGGGCTGGGGTGGGCAGCCGGGAGAGCGCCGGGGCCGCTACCTGGTGCGCTTCGCGCCGGGAGCGTGCGTGCTGGCCCTCGACGAGCTGCTCGTCGCGGCCGGGGTGGATGTGTGGTATGACACGGTCGTCACGGGCGTCAGGATGGATGCCGCGCGGATCGACGCCCTGGCGGTCTTCAACAAGAGCGGCCATGGCGAGCTGAGCGCGGACGTCTTCGTCGACGCCACCGGCGACGCCGATTTGGCGGCGGCGGCTGGCGCACCCTGCGTCACCGGCAGCAACCGCCTGTCGATCTGGGCGGGCCAGGCCTCGATGTGGCGCGCCCGCGAGTCCGTCGGGAAGGACGACGGTGCCCTGCTCGTGGACATGGTCCGCCTCGGTGCCAACGATGCCGGCGAGGGCCATCCCGAGGAGGAGCCTCTCATGGAGGGAATCGACGGGCGCGGCGTCACTGACTACGTGCTGCGCTCGCGCCGCCTGCTGCGCTGCCATTTCGCGAAAGTCCAGGCGAAGGTCGGGCGCACCACCGAATATCCGCTCTACCTGCCGACCATGGCGCAGTACCGCACGACGCGGCGCATCGCCGGGCGCACAACGCTTCGCGCCGAGGACGTCAATCGCCCCGGCATCCCGGATGCCGTCGGGCTGATCCCGAGCTGGCGGCAGGCTGGACGGGTTTGGGAATTGCCCTACGGGACCATGCTGCCCCAGGGCGTCGCCAACCTGCTGGTGCCGGGCCGCTGCCTCTCCGCCGAGGCGGGCGAGGCATGGAACATCGCCCGCGTCATCCCGGCCGCCGCCTTCACCGGCGAGGTCGTCGGCATCGCCGCCGATCTGGCCCTGCGCCAACGCCTGGCACCGGATGCGCTGCCGCCTGCGGCACTCCAGGACGCCCTGCGCGACCGCGGCATCCCCACGCGCCTGGACGAACCGGCCCGCTGACCGCCCCCCCTGAGGTTCGCGCCACGGCCATTGCCGAGAAGATCATTCCTATATGTAGTAGACCGGGATTGCCGTGACTCCGGTTCGGATCGGAACTTCTTCGCGGTTCAGGCAAATCACCGCCCCATTGCCATTGTTCTCCTGGAATCTTGACAGCGCATCAAAGTGTCTTGCCCAGTCGCTTTTCACCGTCGCCGACCTCTTGATTTCGATGGGATAAAGGGTGTTGTCCTTCACGATGAGAACATCGATCTCCCGGCAGTCCTTGTCGCGATAATAGAAAATCTGTGGCGTGCGCAAGGCGTTCCACCAGCTCTTCAGAATTTCGGTGAAGACATAGGTCTCAAAGAGTGGACCGGACATCGCACCGTTGAAGAGAGTTTCCGGAGATGACCATCCGGTCAGATAGGAGCAGAAACCCGTGTCAAGGAAGTAAAGCTTGGGCGTCTTGATCAGCCTTTTGGTGACATTGCTGTGGAACGGATACAGCAAAAAGACCTGACAGCTCGCCTCCAGGATGGACAGCCAGTTCCTGGCCGTTGGAATACTGATGTTGGAATCCTTGGCGATGTCCGAGATGTTCAGGAGTTGTCCGGTCCTGGCGGCACAGACTTTCACGAAGGTCGTGAACGACTGCAGATTTCCGACCTGCGACAGATCCCGGACGTCCCGTTGAAGGTACGTCTGGAGGTAGGAGCTGAAATAGACGTCGCGATCCATCCTCGGATCTTTTTCCAGGGCCGGAAAGGAACCACGCCAGAGATCCACGAACAGATCTTTTTTCACTGGATGCCTTGCCTCGTTCCGCCTCGCCTTCAAGGTGACATCGTCAGGAACAAACGGGGGAAGTTCCAGGTTCCTCTTACCTGCGGCCTTTTCCCGCAAGGAAAGGCCGAGCATGTTCACGATGGCAACCCTCCCGGCAAGGGTTTCCGTGACCCCCTTCATCATCTGAAATTGCTGCGAGCCCGTGAGCCAGTATTGACCCTTGCCGCCCGACGCGTCGACCGCAAGCTTGATATACGGCATCAGTTCCGGAGCATACTGTATCTCATCGATGATGACCGGCGGGGAGTATTGCCTCAGGAAAAGAACCGGATCTTCCTTGGCAAGGGTTCTCAGTCCGACATCATCCAGGGAGACGTATTTCCTGGTCTTCTCACGGAGGGTCTTGAGCATGGTGGTCTTGCCGACCTGGCGGGGGCCGGTCAGGAGCAGGACCGGAAAGCTGGCCGACGCCCTCCGCCATCTTTTCTGCAAGGCACGCCCATAGTACATGCAGGACTCCCGGGTCGTCTATCGGCTAATTATAAAGACATGTTACATAATAGCCGATACTAGCCGGTTGTCAAGCGGCGACGGGGGCTTCGCGGGATCCCCTGCGCCGAAGGCTGGCGACCCCGGCAGGGAGCGAAGAAATCCCTTGCAGGAGAACGACAACCAAGGGTGCTGCGTCCCGTCATTCCCAGGCAAACGATCGGAAGGCCTGGAGCATCCGGGCGGTCTTCTCGGGTGCGATATGCAGGTCGGGCTGGTGATAGTACGTGCCGATGAACCCGCCCTCGCGCAACGACAGCCGGTGGATCAGGCGTGACACTTCGTCCGGAATCCGGTCGGCATCAATGTTCCCGATGACGGACTGGATGTCCAGGCAGGTCGAGAACGAGATCCTGCCCCGGACCTGATCCACCGCGGGGCAATGCATCCACAGGGCCGGTTGCTTGTTGTCGACCGCATCAATCCCGGCATCGGCAAGTTCACTCAGGTGCTGGCTCAGGTCGCCGCAGGTGTGCATGTACACCTTGCACCCCAGGCGGTGAGCGACATCGCACAAGGCGCGATAGCGGGGCTTGAACCGTTCCCGCCAGGTGTCCATTGAAAACAAGGGGCCGGTTTGCATGGCCTGGTCATCGGCAAGGAACACGGCATCGACGCCAAGGTCTGCAAACTGCTCGGTCAGGCCGGTCAGGAACGTGAATATCCCGTCGAGCAGCAACTCTGTCCTCTCCGGTTCCGTCACCAGATCCATCAGGTAAGCCTCGAAGCCACGGAGGTCGTCGAGCAGATGCATCGGCCCCTTGCCCAGGGTGGCGCAGACGAATTTCCCGTCCTGGCGCAATGCGTCGATCCGTTCCCGGACCCCGTCCATGCGTCCCGGAGCGAAAGGGTCGGGGAAGCGGAAGTGGTGAACCTGCTCCCAATCTTGCAGGGGATGCTCCGCCACCTGGCCCTGGTCCGCCTCCGATGGGTTCAGCGATGTCCAGACGCATCCCCATTCGTTCATGCCGGGCTTTTCCGGGATGAACCCGTTTGCGACTTGATAGCCCACGTAGGCGATGTCGGCATCGTCCCCCTTGGCCAACGGGATGCGGTCGGGGCCGGCGAATGCAAGCGTTCTCAAGACGCGTTCACGGCTGGTCATGGCGTGCGCCTTTCCCGGGCCGAACAATGTGTTGACACCACGTTTTACGGTAGATCCTCAATCGGCGGTGATAAGGTAGGGGGCGCGGCCGGGACGTCAAGGGTTCGGGCGGGATAATGTGTGAGCATGCTGGCGGGGACGGCGAGGGCGAGGCGAAGAGGGGGGCGCGTCCCCCGATCACTCAGGCAATTCAAAGGTCCAGCAGGTTCCGGCCCGTCGCCTCGAGGGCGATGACGCAGGCGATCGGGGCGTTGGTCCAGCCGGTGTAGATGCTGGCGGCGCCGCCTTCGTGGCGGTCGCCGCCACCCCAGCCGCTGGCGGTCAGGTCGTACATGCCGCGCCAGCAGCCGTGCAGGTGCGGTTCCGGCGTGCGATCCTGGAGGCGCAGGACCAGGTCGAGGATCCGTCCGAAGGGGGCCGCATAGTCCCGTCCAGGCGCCTGGCCCTTGAGGCAATGCAGCCCCAGCAGGGTCCAGTTGACGGTGTAGATCAGGTCGACCAGGTGCTGTCCGGTCGGGGCCTCTGCGCCCCACTCGCTGGGAATGTTGCCGGTGGCCGGATCCATCTGCGCCGTCAGCAGATCGGCGGAGCGTCTAGCCACGGCCCAGATGGCCTCGTCCCCTAGCACGACGGCCGCCGCCGTCGCGCCGATGACGAGGTAGGCGTGTTCACTGGCGGAGAAGGCGGTCGCCGAATCCTGCAGACTGGCATGGTAGGCCCGGAGTACCGCGGGAAAACGCGCGTCCGGCATGTCCCGATGCGCCAGGGCCAGCGCCAGGCAGACCGGTCCGCCCCAGTGGGGGCTGTCCAGGTTGCCGTCCCACTGGGCAAATGGCGTGGACGGTGGCGGGGGCGGCTGCCGGAACCTCGCCAGGAAGGCGTCGGCCAGGGTGCGGGCGGTTTCGGCGGAGCGCTCGCGCAGGTGGAATTCACGGTCGAATTGGGCATCGAGCCGCGCCAGCAGCATGCCCGCCGCAACATTCCACGCGTTGTCGTCAAACCACAACGCGCTCTCCCAGGACTCATTGCTCCAGCGCCAGGCACCAGCTGGCAGGTGGCTGCGTCCATTGCGCGAGCCGCTGCGCCGGAACAGGTAATGCAGCAGGTTCCCGGCGGTGCGCCGGTGTTCCGGGGCCGCCAGTGCCGCTCCCGCCAGGGTGAACAGCAAGGCCGTCTCGAAGTTGCAGTCCGGACGCCGTTGCTCAAGCACCGCATGCCCGTCATGGATCACATGCCCCTGGAAGCTGCGCAACGTCTCGTCCCAGGCCGCGTTGTCTTGCCGCAGCACGATCCGCTCCGCCACGCCCCACGTGCCATCGGGCGGATCCATCACCCCGGACTTCTCAAACCAGCCCAGGTTCCGGGTCAGGGCGTCGTGCAGCCTGTGGCCGCGTGGGTCGCAAGCCGGGTTCATGGTTCGCTCCTCGCGTGTTTTTCAGGACGGGGGAATCGTCGTGGTGGCGGGCCGATGCTGTCGCCTTCGGCCAGGGTGGTGGGCAGGCGGATCTGGCGCGGCCGGCTGGCGGGCTCCGCCAGCGCCTCCAGCAGCAGGCTGGCGGCGGCGACCCCCAGCGCCTTCTTGTGCTGGTTGACGGTGGCAAGCCGGGGCCGGAGGAGTGCCGCAAAAGGCATGTTGTCGTAGCCGATGACGGAGAGTTCGTCCGGGATCGCCATGCCCGCCTGGGCCGCGGCGGCATACAGGTCCATGGCGACGTAGTCGCTGAAGCAGAAGGCCGCCGTGACGTCCCGGCGCCGGGCCATGAATGTCGCCGCCTCCGGGAAGGCTTGGGCCTGGACGCCGCACGCCACGCAGCGCGCCAGGAAGGCCCGTCCCCGCAGGTACGGCGGATCGAGCGGGCCGAGATAGGCGATGCGTCGGTGCCCCAGGCGCAGCAGCGCATCGGCCGCCATTCGCCCGCCCATCCGTTCGTCGTTATGGACTCCGGCGATCCCTGTCACCGGCAGGGTCATGGTCACCGTCGGGCGATCCGCCGCCAGGCGGCGCAAATGGGCGAAGTTGCCGCCTCTCCCGGCCATGACCGGGGCGACCATGAAGCCGTCCACCCCCTTGCCGCGCATGAATTCGAGGGCGGCGATTTCCTGGCGCCGGTCGCAGTGCGACACCGCCAGGATCAGGTGGTATTGCGCGGCGGCGAGCGTCTCTTCGATGCCCGCCAGGATGTCCAGCCAGAACGAACGGTCGATGGCGTCGGCCATCGCCACGCCGACCAGGTAGGTCCGCTGGCCGGCGATCGCCTGGGCATGGAGGTTCGGGCTGAACCGGTGGGCGCGCGCGACCGCCACGACCCGCTCCCGGGTGGACTCGGCGATCTTGTAGCGCCGCGCCTTGCCGTTGAGGCACAGCGAGGCCGTGGTCAGGGACACCCCCGCCAGCCGGGCGACATCCTGCAGGGTCATCATGCCGCCCATCCACAGCCCTCCGCGTCGATGGCGCGGCAGGCGGCAAACTGGCCCAGGCATTCGCGCAGGCACCGGGGCAGATGGAAGAACGTCTTCCAGCGGCCGCCCTTGGCGTGATGGACGGGCTCGCCCCGACGGTCGAGATAGCCGAACCATTCCCCGTGCCCGGGGTCGGGGAAGTGCGCCCAGGCCCAGGCGTCCAGCCGCGCAAACCATTCCCGGAACACCGGCCGCCGCGTCAGCCGATACGCATGGAGCGCGGCCACCAGCGCCTCGTTGTGCACCCACCACAGCTTCATGTTCGCCGAGAGCTCCGGATGCGGCTGGCCCTGCGCGTCCATGAAGTAGTACAGGCCGCCGTGCTCCCGGTCCCAGGCGAACTCCAGCAGCCCGAGCGTCGCCTCCGCCGCCCGCGCCACCAGGTCCGGACGCCCCTGGCGCTCCGCATGGCGCATGATGAACCACATCGCCTCGAGGCCATGCCCGGGGACCAGGTGCCGGCCATCGCAGGAGTCCAGGTCGAAGGTGCCGTCGGGCCCGACATTCTCGAAGACCACGCGCAGCCCCGGGTGCCAGAACCGGTCCAGCACGGTCGCCACGCTCGCCCGGGCATCGGCCTCGTATTCGGCGCTGCCCAGGCATTCGGCCATGACTTCGCCCAGGTTGGCCAGCATCATGTGGTGGCCCAGCGTGATGAACTGCCGCCGCCCCGGCAACCCCTTCTCCCATGGCCCCTTGGGTTGGCCAAGCCGCCGCAGGTAGCTCGCCATCGCCGCCTGCGCCTCGTGTCGCGGTGCCGCCTCGCCGGTGGCCTGGTGCAGGGCCGCCGCGCCCATCGCCGCGAAACAGTCTGAATAGATGCTGTAGGGCGCGGTCGCCGGCGTGCCGTCCCGCCGCAGGACGAAGTAGTACGAGCCGTCCGCCGCCTTGCCGTGCCGCACCAGGAAATCGTAGCCGAGCCGGGCCAGGCCCAGCCAATCGCCCCCCCCGTGCCCGCACCGGTGCAGCGTGGCGAACATGTACACGTTCCGCCACTGCAACCACATGTACTTGTCCGTGTCGTACACGGCGCCGTCCCGCGCCAGCATCGTGAAGTAGCCGCCATGCTCGCGGTCCGGACTGTGCCTGGCCCAGAATTCCGCCGTCGCGCCCAGTTCCCGACGGTAGCGCGCCGCCATCTCGTCCCAGTCGCATCCCGCCGCCAAGCCCAGAGGCTGGATTGCTCCGCCGTCTCCGCTCCCGACCGGCTCGCCTGCCATCGTCCGCCTCCTGGTTCTGCCATGCTGCGTCACGCCCGCCCCGGAAAGGCTGTCCCCAAGGATGATGCCGCGTCAGCTAAAGCGCTTTAGTTATGCGACACGCTACATCCTGCGGCGGCGGCATGCAAGCGGTCTCCAGGGAAAAATCGTGGATGGCCCGCACCATCCGCCGCGAGGGCGCGCGCCAAACGGCCGGATGCCGCGCATGGCACTGCCGACGTCGAGAGTCAGGCGTGTGCTGTTGCGAGTCGCCTGCCCCCTCCGGTTCGCCCGCGTTCCCAACGTTCACGTGGACGTACGCGATCTGCTCTTCGCGAACCAGGGTTCCGCGGTCCTGGCCGGGCGCCGGGCGGCGCGGCGGTCAGGCCGTGGGGGATTCCGCGTCGGCGTCCTCGGCGAGCTCCTCGCGGGTGATGGGGGCCAGTCCCTTGACCGTCTTGTGATGGTCCTGGACCTTGTCGAAGTGGCGACGGAGCTGCTTCTCGGCCTTGTCGGCGACCTGGTCGATGGATTCGTACATGTCGAAGGCCTGATGGGTGGCCTCGATCTCAAGGTGCTTGCCGTGGATGACGGCCTCGGCCATCTGGTGAGCCTTCTGGATGTCGAGGATGACGCGGACGCTGGTGATCTTGGGGTATTCGTCGAGGAGTGCCTGGAACTTGGCCTCGGCGTGCTGGCGCAGGGCGTCGCTGACCTGGACGTGGCGTCCGCTGACGATGATGCTCATGGGGTCGTCTCCGTGGGTTGGTGGTTGGGGGAAGTCCGCCGTGGCGGGGGGATTACATGGTGAACTTGGGGCCGAGATAGAGCTCGCGGGCCTTCTCGTCGCGGACGAGGAAGTCGCGGTCGCCTTCGCAGAGGATGCGCCCCTCGCAGAGCAGGCAGGCGCGGTCGACGCAGGAGAGGGTTTCGCGGACGTTGTGGTCGGTGATGAGGATGCCGAGGTTCTTGTCGCGGAGCTGGCCGATGATCTGCTGGACGTCGTAGACGGCGATCGGGTCGACGCCGCTGAAGGGCTCGTCGAGCATGATGAAGGCGGGCTCGGTGACGAGGGCGCGGGTGATTTCCAGGCGGCGGCGCTCGCCGCCGCTGAGGGTCATGGCCTTCTGCTTGGCGAGGTGGGCGATCTCGAGCTCGGCGAGGAGGGAGGCGAGGCGTTCGCGGCGCTCGGCTGCGGTCAGGTCTAGGGTTTCGAGGATGGCCATGATGTTCTGCTCGACGGTCAGCTTGCGGAAGATCGACGGCTCCTGCGCGAGATAGCCCATGCCGAGGCGGGCGCGCTCGTGCATCGGCAGGCGCGAGATGTCCTGTCCGGCAAAGAGGATCTGGCCGCCGTCGGGCCGGATCAGCCCCATGATCATGTAGAAGCTGGTGGTCTTGCCGGCGCCGTTGGGGCCGAGGAGGCCGACGACCTCGCCGCGGCGGACGCAGACGGAGACGTCGTCGACGACGCGGCGGCCATGGTAGGCCTTGACCAGGTGGCGGGCATCGAGCAGCAGGGGGTCGTGGGCGGGGGCGCTCATGGGGCATCTCCGGCATCGTCCTGCGGCTTCATCTCCAGGCGGCTGCCGCCCTCGACGGTCATCTTGTCGCTGTCACGCCACAGGGTGATGCGCTCGCCGCGCAGGCTGTCGGCACCGCGCATCAGGACGGGATCCTCGGTGAGGACGATGCGCCCGCTGTCGATGTCATAGTCGGCTCGCCCGGCCAGGGCCTTCTGCTCCTCGTCGCTCTCGGTGTCGCCGCCGGGCAGCTTGCGGATGATGATGACATCGCCGATGCAGACGATGCGGGAGACGCGCTTGGCGCTGGACCGCGGCACCGCCGTACCGTCCTCGCCCGGGGCCGGTGGCGCGGTCGCCGTGGCGGGAGCGTCGGCCGCCGGGGCCGCCAGGTGGATGAGCATGGTGTTGCAGGTGATGCGCATTTCCTCGTCTTCGACGACGACGTTGCCGGCAAAGGTGGCGAGGTCCTTGGCGATGTCCACGTCGAGGGTGTCCGACGTGATCACGGTGGGGACGTCGCCGCGCCGCGGCTGGTTGCGGTCCCGTTCCCGGAAGAAGCTGAACGACTGGGCCGTGGCGGAGATGGCGAGGAGCAGGCACAGGGCGACGGCGAGGCGCCGCGCCGTGCCGCAAGGGCAGGTGGGGATCATTCCTGGTTTCCTTCTGCTGTGGGCATGGGCCCGGGGGTGTCGTCGGCGCGTTCGGCGTCAGTGCGCAGGTCGTCGCGCAGGACGACCCGGACCTTGCTGCGTACGTGGAGGGTCTGTTCCAGGTGGCGGACATCGAAGCCGATGCCATCGACGTCCATGCCGGCGGAGCGGTACTGGATTTCCTGCTCGCCGCTGATCGCGTCGCTGGCCTCGTCGTAGATGGCTGCCGGGGTGGTCACCGTGCCGATGACCTTGAGGACGCGCTCTTCGGGGGGCGCCTCGCCGGTGCCGGGCTGCTCCTCGATCCATTCGAGGCGGGCCTCCTCGATATGGGTGAGGACGCCGGTCTTGCGGGCGCGGCGGCCATGGAGGATGAACTCGACCCGTCCGTCCGCGTCGTATTCCGGATACTTGAAGTCGTCGATGATGACGACCGCGCCGCCCCCGTCGTCGCCGCGGGCGACCGGCGGTAGGGCGGGGATGGCGGCGAGCAGGAGGGTGGTGGCGGCCAGCGCCGCTGGGCGCCGCCGGAGCACGGCGCAGGCCGAGGCCAAGACGAGGCTCATGGCTGGACGCGCGTCGATCATGAGGTGTACCGCTGCATGACGTCCTGCCACCGCCCGGTCTCCTTGAGCAGCCATTCGACGGTTTCGCGCACCGCGCCGTGCCCCCCGGGCAAGGTGGTGCGGAAATCGCAGGCGGCATCCAGTTCGGCGGGGGCGTCGGCGACGGCCACGCCGATGCCGGCCGCGCGCAGCACGGGCAGGTCGACGACGTCGTCGCCGACCGCCAGGCATTCCTCGGCGGCCAGGCCCTGTTCGGCGAGCAGCTCGGCGAAGGCGGCGCGCTTGTCCTTTTTGCCTTCGTAGAGGAAGTCGAACTCGAGCTCGGCGGCGCGGCGGCGGTTGGCCTCGCAGGAGCGTCCGGAGAGGGCGCCGACGCGCAGGCCGGCCCGCTTCGCCAGCTTCAGGCCGTGGCCGTCCCGCACATGGAAGGACTTTGCCTCCTCACCGCCCAGGTAGGTGATGCGGCCGTCGGTGAGGACGCCGTCGATGTCCAGGACCAGGGCCCGGATGCGCTGTGCCTTAGCGTGCAAGTTCATGGATCGCGGCAACTTCCCTGATGATGCGCTCGGCCAGGGCGAAGTCCGCGGAGTTCGGTCCGTCGGAGAGCGCCTGTTCGGGTTTGGGATGAACTTCCAGGAAGAGGCCGTCGATACCGACCGCCGCCGCCGCCCGGGCGAGGGGGAGGATGAACTCACGCTGCCCTCCGGAGGCATGACCGAGGCCGCCGGGGAGCTGGACCGAATGGGTCGCGTCGAAGACCACCGGCACGTCCATCGCCCGCATGATCACCAGGGCGCGCATGTCGACCACCAGGTTGTGGTAGCCGAAGGTCGCGCCGCGCTCGGTCAGGAGGACACGGTCGTTGCCAGCCTGGCGCACCTTGTCGACGGCGCCGCGCATGCCTTCGGGGGCCATGAACTGGCCTTTCTTGACGTTGACGGCCCGGCCGCTGCGCGCGGCGGCGAGGAGCAGGTCGGTCTGGCGGCAGAGGTAGGCGGGGATCTGGAGGACGTCGGCGACCTCGGCGACGGCGGTGACCTGGGCGGACTCGTGGATGTCGGTGAGCACCGGTACGCCGAGCTCGTCGCGGACGTCGCGAAGCATGTCCAGCCCTTCCTCCAAACCCGGGCCGCGGAAGGACGCGCCGGAGCTGCGGTTGGCCTTGTCGAAGGACGCCTTGAAGATGTAGGGCAGGCCATGCCTGGCGCAGACATCGGCGAGGTGGCGCCCGATCGCCAAGGTCAGGTCGCGGGTCTCGAGCACGCACGGGCCGGCGATGACCGCCATGGGGCCGTCGCCAATCCGCACCTGGTCGTTGATGATCACGGTTGACATGACGGTACTCTACTCCGCCGCCACCGATTTTTCCTGTCCGGAGAGCCGGGCCCGGACGATTTCCATGTCCTCCGGCGTGTCTACGCCGAGGCTTTCGAGGTCGCTGACCAGGACGCGGATGCGGATGCCCGCCTCCAGCGCCCGGAGCTGCTCGAGCTTTTCGCAACGTTCGAGCGGGGACTCGGGAAGGCGGACGAGGCGGTCCAGGGTCTGGCGGCGGTAGGCGTAGATGCCCCAGTGCCGGAGCATGGGCGCGGCCTCGCCCCCGGTGCGCAGGAAGGGAATCGGGGCGCGGCTGAAGTACAGGGCATGGCCGTCCGCGGCGAGGGCGACCTTGACGATGTTGGGGTTGTCCGCCACCGCCGCGCGGTCGGCGGGCACGGCGACCGTCGCCATCTCCAGGGCCGGATCCTCCCGGAACCAC
>CAZBDL010000049.1:0-12802 GCA_964490525.1 uncultured Victivallales bacterium
CAATCCCCGAGACTGCACCACCACCCAAACGGCTCCCGCCATCACCACCGCCGCCGCTTGATCCTCTCGATCATGACGACGATTCCGGATTCGACGACATCTTGATTCCTCCTCCCCCGCCCCCGGTCGACTGAGCTTGATGGCGTTGGCCTCGGCGAGCCCGGGCCAAGAGCCCCCGCCGACTCTGCAGAGGCGCATCGATGGAAGCCGAACGGACCATGATCGTCACCAGCGACGGGCGGGACGCTCCGCCTCCGGCTGGCGGCCCGGACTCGCCCGGCGAACGGCCCGCCAAGATGCCCGCCACCGTTGCGGACCGTTTCCGGGAAGTTCGCGCCGCCACCACCCGGGTCACCGGCACGGCCGCCAGCGTGCGCCCCGATGAGCTGGCGGGGCTGGTCGCCGTGGATCGCCGCTACCAGCTGCTGGGGCCGTTTGCCGAAGGCGGCCAGGGCATCGTCAGCACTGCCCGCGACCGGGTGCTCGAGCGCTTTGTCGCCGTCAAGTCCCTGCGTCAGGAGCATGTCAAAGATCCTACGATCGTGGCCGGCTTCGTGGCCGAGGCCAAGGTCACGGCCCAGCTTGACCATCCGGCGATCGTTCCCCTCTATGACCTCAGCGGCGACGAGGACGGCCGGCTGCACATCGCCATGAAGCTGATCTTCGGGCAAACCCTGAAGGAGCTGGTCGACGACGACGCCTTGTCCTGCCGCAGTCTGCGCTCGAGTGGCCCCATCTCCGAGCTGCATGCCCTGAAGACGCGCCTGGAGCATTTCATCAAGGCCTGTGACGCGATCGCCTTCGCCCATGATAAGGGGGTCGTCCATTGCGACCTCAAGCCCGACAACGTGATGGTCGGGCCGTTCCATGAGGTCTATGTCATGGACTGGGGCATCGCCAAAGTGCTGCCCGAATCGCCAACGTCTCTCGCCCCGCCAACGGATGCGGCGGCGGGCGGCGGCATCTCCGGCACGCCCGGCTACATTGCCCCGGAGATCATTGCCGACGGCGCAGCAGCCTCCCCGGCTTCCGACCAGTATGCCTTGGGCATGATCCTCTTCGAGCTGGCGACCCTGAAGCGGGGCTTGCGCGGCGAAGGCATGGCCGAGATCTTCAACCGCACCGTCCGCGGCGAGCATGAGGCCCTCCTCCACCTCGTCCCGCGCCATCGCGTCCCCTCCGACCTGGCCGCCATCATCCGCAAGGCGACCGCGCGGCGGCCGTGCGACCGCTACGCCTCGGTGTCAGCGCTGGCCGACGATGTCCGGCGCTTCCTCCAGGACGAGGAGACGGTGGCCCGGCCTGACAATTTCCTGCGGGGCCGCCTGCGCTGGCTGGCGCGGCATCGGGGCCTGGCGGCAGGAATTGCCTTGGCCGTGATCATGGTTCTCGGCGGCATTGCGGGCATCAGCGTCGTCCGCCATCAACGCGAAATCATCCGCAGTCGCCAACGCCAGCTACTCCATGTCCACCTGCAGGCCCGGGTGGCGCACCGTGCCCATCGCATCGACCGCCACATGCAGCATATGGCCGAAATGCTCGAGCGCCTGGCCGAACGCCTTGTCCTGCAACTGGAGGAACGGGGCACGCCCCCGGCGGACACGTTGCGGCGCATCGCCGACCAGGCGGCCTTCCAGGGGCATCCGCCGACCCCTGAAGACCTGGCCCCCTCGGCCCACTATCAGCAGCCGGTCAGCCTGTCCACCGCCAATGCCAAGCGAGCCCCCGGCGTCGGCCTGGCCAGCGTAACGAAGCCATTGCGCCTCCTTGACCCGGTCGTCGATGACCTGCTCGGCTTCCTGGCGGCCACCGATGCCGGCCAAGCATCGCGCCCCCGCGAGGTTTTGGCCCAGCAGGCCCTGGACGCCGGCCTGCCGATCACCTGGATCAGCATCGGCCTGGCCGAGGGTGTGATCATCGGCTATCCAGGATCTGGCAGCCTCCCCGAAGACTATGACCCGCGGCAACGGCCATGGTACCAGGATGCGGTCGCGGTTCCCGGCATCGCCTGGAGCGCCCCCTACATCGACGCCGCCGGGGCCGACGTGATCATCTCCGTATCACGGGCGTTGCATGACCGCAACCGCCGCCTGCTCGGGGTCGCAGCCTTCGACCTGGCCCTGGCCGCCGTCCAACGCATCCTCGCCAGCGAGGAACGCGACGAACTGCCGGTGGTCCAACGTTATCTCGTCGACCGCCAAGGCAACATCATCCTGCGCAAGGCCTTCCGGCAGGAATTGCTTGACGAAGCCCGCCAGGAACTGGGCACCATCCGCTTCGAGCCGTATCCGCACTTGCAAATCCGTCATCACCTCGATGGCCGCTACGGCGGCCAGTTCGAGGTCGCGGACGGCAACCGCAACCTCCTTGTCGCCTGTGCCCCCATCCCCTCCCTGGGCTGGTTCCTCGTCGAGGAGATCGATCTTCCCGTCTTTCTCGCCCGTTATCAGGCCAGGCAGGAGGCAGGAAGCGCATCCCCACGTGACTAACCCATGGCTGCCTCCTGGTATCCGGTCCTCGCGATGAGCTGAACGGTGAACGCCTGGTGCCGGGCAAACGGTCATCACCCGTACCCTGGCCATCAACCGACCAGCACGGGAAATGATCGACCATCTCGATGAATGACTTAGCTTTCATCAATTTTGCTTTCACTCCTTGCCGGACTATGCTTGGGCATCAACGGGAGACCGGAACATGAGCATTTCCATCGACCGGGAGCGGCTGGCCTGGCGGCGACTGTGGCCGCTGGTGACGGCGCAGTTCCTCGGGGTCTTCAACGACCATGCCTTCAAGATCGTGGCGATCTTCGCGGCGGTGGGGGAGGTCGAGGACTTCCGGCGCAGCTCCTTCTTCCTGGGGCTGGTGACGGCGGCCTATGCCCTGCCGTTTTTGGTGCTGCCGGGGGCGGCGGGCTTCTTTGCCGACCGCTTCGCCAAGCGCAACGTGGTGGTGCTGGCGAAGTTCGCGGAGATCGCGATCATGGGCCTGGGGGCGGTGCTCCTGGGGGCGGTCGGGACGCTGGGCCATTGGCCGCTGGTCGGGGTAATGTTCCTGATGGCGGCGCAGAGCTGCTTCTTCAGTCCCGCCTTCAACGGCAGCCTGCCGGAGATCTTCAGTGAGAAGCAGATCTCGCGGGTGAACGGGATCGTCGGCATGCTCACCTATCTGGCGGCGATCTTCGGCATGGGCGGTGGCATCCTCCTCAAGCTGGCCTTCGGCAGCAACCTGATGGCCTGCGGCCTGGCCTTCACCGGCATCTCCGTGCTGGGCTCCCTCGCCGCCCTCGCGGCAACACCCGGACGGTCGGCCAACCGCCAGCGCCGCTGGAGCTGGAACTGGCTCGGGGAATATGCCGTCGGCTGGGGACACCTCACCCGCTCGCGCCCGCTCTTCCGCTGCATCCTGGGCGACGCCTGGTTCGTCGGCGCCGGCACCGCCTTGCAGCTTCTGCTCGTCCTCTACGGCAAGTACACCCTGGGCATCCCCCAGGAAGCGGGCTGGGGCGCCCTGCAATTGGTCATGGCGGTTGGCATCGGCCTCGGCTGCTTCGCGGCCGGACGTCTCTCCGGCCGCAAGGTCGAACTGGGCCTGGTGCCCTATGGTGCCATTGGCATGACCCTCTTCCTGCTGCTCAGCGCCCTCTTTCCGGGGGCCGGCGTGGAGACGCCCTGGTTCCGCCTCCATCCCTGGCTGATGGGGCACCTGGTGCTGGCCGGCTTCTGCGGTGGGCTGTTCATCGTACCGATGCGCGCCTATGTCCAGGAAAAGAGTGATCCCGCGCACCGCGGCTCGATCATCGCCCACGGCAATGTCCTGTGCTTCCTTTCCATCCTCCTCGCCGGCATGCTCATGCTCGGCTTCGCGGCCGTCAAGGAGTCGGGCGACGCCGCAGCCCAAGCCACCGGCCTGCACGCCTGGCTCGCCAACCTCGGCGCCCAGCACCTCATCGCCGTCCTGGCCGCCTCGACCCTTGCCGTCTCCATCTACGCCTTCATGCTCCTGCCCGAATTCGCCATGCGCTTCGCCGCCGTCACCCTCACCCATACCCTCTACCGCCTGCGCGTCCATGGCGCCGAGCATGTCCCCGAACGCGGCCCCGCCCTGCTCGTCGCCAACCATGTCTCCTTCGTCGACGGTTTCCTGATCAGCGCCTGCTGCTCGCGACACATCCGCTTCCTCATGCACCAGGACTACTACCGCCTCCCCTGGCTCCATCACCTGGTCCGCTGGCTCGGCTTCATCGAAGTGCCCGCCGGCGCCGGGCCCAAGGCCCTGCGCGAGATGTTCGCCCGGGTCCACGCCGCCCTCCGCGAAGGCCATGTCGTCTGCCTCTTCCCCGAGGGCAAGCTGACCCGCAACGGAGTGATGGACGAGTTTCGCGGCGGCGTCTCGCGGATGATCCCGGACGACCTCGAGGTGCCGGTCGTGCCCGTGCGCCTGGGCATGATCTGGGGCAGCATCTTCAGCCATTACCATGGCAAGGTGCGGCCGCGCCTGCCGCAGGAGTTGCCCCATCCGGCGGCGGTGACCTTCGGGTCGCCCGTGCCCAAGGACACCCCGCCGTTCGCGCTGCGCCAGATCATCTCCGAGCTGGCTGCGGAGACCGAGATGATCCCCCGCGACGAGGAGCGCCCGCTCCACTACCGGTTCGCCAAGATCGCCAAGCGCCATCCTCTGCGGCGGACGGTGGCGGATGCCGACGGCAAGGGGGTGCGCAACTTCGAACTGCTCGTGCGGGCGGCCATCCTCAGCCGCGAGATCCGACGGCGCAGCGATCCCGACCGCCGCTTCGTCGGCATCCTCCTGCCCAACACCGCCGCCACCGCCGCCGTCTTCCTCGGCGTGCAGATGGCCGACAAGGTCCCCGCCATGCTCAACTTCACGGTCGGCCCAGAGGGCCTGGAAGCCGCCGTCCGCAAGGCCAGCCTCGACCTCATCCTGACCAGCCGCCGCTTCCTCGCCAAGCTCGGCCTGCCGGAGCGCCCCGAAATGGTCTTCCTCGAGGATGTCGCGGCCGGCATCACCCGACCGAACCGGCTCTGGTGGACCTTCCTCGCCGCCGTCCTCCCCCACCAGGAGCTGCTCAACCTGCTCGCCCCGGAAACCCACCGCGACGTCTTCGCCACCGCCGTCCTCCTCTTCTCCAGCGGCTCGACCAGCGCCCCCAAGGGCATCCTGCTCAGCCATCACAACCTGAACAGCGACGTCTACTCCTTCCTCCAGGTCATCGGCTGGCGCGGATGCCAGGAGGCCATCGTCGGCAACCTGCCCCTGTTCCATTCCTTCGGCCTCAACGTCGGCCTCTGGATCCCCCTCATGACCGGCACCCGGGTCGTCTACCTGACCAATCCGCTCGACGCCGCCGCGGTGGGCCGCGCCATCGCCGAGGAGCGCCTGAGCCTGCTCTGCGCCGCCCCGACCTTCCTCCAGACCTACCTGCGCAAGTGCACCCCGGAGCAACTCGCCAGCCTGCGCCTGGTCGTCACCGGTGCCGAAAGGCTCCGCCCCGCCCTCGCCGAACGTTGCCGCGAAGTCACCGGCCTCGCCGTCGTCGAGGGCTACGGGTGCACCGAATGCGCCCCGGTCGTCGCGGTCAACCTGGCCAAGGACATGCTCACTCTCGGCGTCGAGTCCGGCCCCCTCGGCAGCGTCGGCATGGCCATGCCCGGCATCTGCGTCAGCATCGTCGACCCGCACACCCGACAACCGCTGCCGCCAGACACCGACGGCCTGATGCTGGTCAAGGGCCCCAACGTCATGCAAGGCTATCTCGACGATCCCGAAAAGACCGCCGAGGCCTTGCGCGACGGCTGGTACAACACCGGCGACATCGCCCGCATGGATGCCGACGGGCGCATCACCATCACCGGCCGCCTCTCCCGGTTCAGCAAGATCGGCGGCGAGATGGTCCCGCACGAAGGCGTCGAGGCGGCCTTGCACGAGGCCCTCGCCAGCGAGGACCGCGTCTTTGCGGTCTGCGGCGCGCCCGACCCCGCCAAGGGCGAGCGCCTGCTCGTCTTCCATGTCGCGATGGACATGGCCCCCGCCGCCCTGATCGAGCGCCTGCGCGCCGCCGGCAAGCTCCCCAACCTCTGGATCCCGCGCCCCGAGAACTTCCGCCAAGTCAAGAACCTCCCCCTCCTCGGCTCCGGCAAGATCGACCTCAAGCAACTCCAAAAAATGGCGGAAGAGGCATGAAGGAAGTGCGGAACGCGGAGCTTGCCACGCCTGGGCGTGGTGCGGAGTGCGGAACTTGCCACGCCTGGGGCGTGGTGCGGAACCTGAACCATGACGATCGGGATGTCAATGCTGACCATGGCCACAACCATCATGCTCACGGGTAGCCCCATGCCCCCTCCTTCCTCCGCGCTCCCCGCTCCGCACCACGCCTCGGGCGTGGCAAGTTCCGCGCTTCCTTCCCCTCCATCCTCCACATCTCCGTCTTCATCCGCCATCTGTCATCCACCATGTGCCGTCTACCATCCTCCATCTCCCCTCCTCCATCTGCCATCCATTATCTGCCGTTTCCCATCTGCAATCTGTCATCTGCAATCTGAAATCTCCCCGCCGATGGGCAGCAAGCCACAATCCGAGTCCCGCAACCCGCGACCCGCGACCCGCGACTTGCCTGATGTCCGCGCCGGCGACCTGGTCTTCACGCGGATTGACAATTTCCTCTACCGCCGGGTCGCCGCCGCCAGCGGCTGCTGGTTCAACCATGTCGGGGTGGTGGTCGACGCCACCCCCGGTGCCGAGCGCGTGGCGGAAAGCACGGTGCCATGGGTCAAGATCACCCCATTGCCCCAGTTCATTGCGAAATCCGCAGGCGGCTCCTATGCCGTGCGTCGCCTGCCCCGCGACCTTTCCGAGGAGGATCAGGCCCAAATCTGGGTCGCCGCCTGGCGGCGGCTCGGACGCCTCTACCACCTCGGTTTCGACCTCGATTCCCGCCGCCAGTTCTGCTCCAAATTCGTCCACGAGGTCTATCTCGAGGCCCTCGACATCCGCCTCGGCCGCACCGAGACCTTCCAGGAGCTGATTTCCGCCCGCCCGGAGACCTCGACCCGCTTCTGGCGCCTCTGGTTCTTCGGCTTCATTCCCTGGGAACGCCGCACCATCACCCCCGCCAGCGAGTACGCCGACCCCCAGCTCGTCACCGTCCACCTCCATGCCCCGGCCGCGGGGTTGACTCTGCCATAATCGGCGCTAGGTTCAGATGTGAATTAACAATCTTTTAATTAAGGTTGAAACAACCTTTTACGACAATGCCAAATCAACTTTCCAAAAATAAGCGGCGCTTCGGGCTTGCCGAGCATGCCGCCGTGCTGGCGGTCTTGAACGAGGTCGCCCGGCATGAAGGCACCACTGCGGCGGCGTTGTTCCGTGCCGCAGTGCGGGAACTGGTCGGTTCCCGCGCGGCAGACCCCGACCTGGCCGCACGATTGCGGGGCGTCGCCATGGACTGCGCCCCACGCCCGCCGCACGGCAGCATCACCCGCGCCAAGCTGGCCCGCTACAAGCGCGAACTGCGTGAATTCGACCACGCCATGCTGGACCTTCGCCTGGCCGCTCCGGACGAGATCCAGGACCGGAATTCACTCCTGCCCAGGGGAGATCGCCTGCGCATCCTCGACCTGGAGGCGGACGATGGCCAGTCATGACCAGGCCG
The DNA here is from genome assembly GCA_964490525.1 of uncultured Victivallales bacterium. Classification (GTDB taxonomy): domain Bacteria; phylum Verrucomicrobiota; class Lentisphaeria; order Victivallales; family CAZBDL01; genus CAZBDL01. Next base: position 7,670 of record CAZBDL010000049.1, read on the forward strand.
CCAAGCCCGCCGCCCGCCCGCCCGGCGATTTCATCGCCGTCCTGGCCGCCGCCGAGCCGCAATTGCTCGTGGGCGGACAGGCCGTCAACCTCTGGGCACTTCATTACCGGACAAGGACCGCTGGCCTTGAACCGTTCGTGTCGCAGGACATCGACGTTCTCGGCGACCGCCAGACGCTTCGGCACATCGCCGTGGCCGCCAAGGCGAAAGCACATTTCTTTCCGATGCGGCCACCGACCAATGAAGTCGGTGTCGTCATTGCCGCCGGACCCGATGGACGCCCCATGCCGGTCGAAGTCCTGAGCCATGTCCACGGGGTCAGCAACCAGGAGCTGCTCCATCCCGTCTATACCATGATCATGGACGAATCCGGCCTGAAGGTGCGTGTTCCCGGGCCGGTCGCCTTGCTGCGGGCCAAGATTGCGAATGTCGCCGACCTGGCACAGGACGGACGCCAAGATGCGCGACATGTCCGCATCCTCTTCGCGCTCATGCCTGCCTACCTGGCGGATCTGCATGCCGCAGTGGCCGCCGACCGGTTGACGGAGAAGGAGATGCTGGCCCTGCTGGAGCGTCTGCTGGCGGCGGCCACCACGGCTAAGGCCGGGCGTGTTTGGCGTGAACTGAAGCTCGCCCCGGCCATGATGCTTGCCGAGCTGGCAACGCCCCCCGGCACCAAGCTGCATTCGTTTATCGCCCGGCGGCTCCCGAGAATATTCGGCACTCAATCGGCATGATCATTGTTCGAAAGTGGCAAATTGTCATTGAAGGGGAGTGTCTGTCATGGCAAGCAACCGCAAAGGATGGCGTTGGCTGCACGGGGAGCTGCCGGTGCTGGTGTCGGCCGGGGTGCTGACGCCGGAGTCGGCGGAAAGGCTCAAGGCGCACTACGGCGAGCCTGGGGAAGGCTGGAGCGCGGGGCGCATCGCCGGGATCGTCATGGGCATGTTGGGGGCCCTGCTGGTGGGGGGCGGCGTCATCCTCTTGCTCGCCCACAACTGGGCGGATCTGTCGCGGCCGACCCGCACGGTCCTTTCGTTCGCACCGTTGCTGGTGGCCCAGGCGTTGGCCTTCTACACCCTGTGGACCGGGCGCGGCACGGCGTGGCGGGAGGGGGTCGGGGTCGGCCTGGCGCTGGCGGTCGCAGCGGCCATCTCCCTGATCGGACAGACCTATCATATCCACGGGGACCTGGGCGCCTTCATTTTCACCTGGATGCTGCTGATCCTGCCGACCATCTACCTTCTGAACAGCTCCGCCACCGCCGCCATCTACCTGGCCGGCATCACCTGGTGGGCTGGCTATGCCCAGTGGCGCCAGGACGATGTCCTGCTCTACTGGCCGCTGTTCGCGCTGGCGTTGCCGCACCTCTGGCTGGCGTGGCGGCGCGAACCGTTCGGGCCGCGTGCGGCCTGGCTCGGCTGGGTGGGGTGCATCACGCTTTCCGCCGGCACCGGCATCGCCTTGGAAAAAGCCCTGCCCGGGTTGTGGACGGTCATCTACGCCGCCCTGTTCGCCACCCTCTACCTGGCCGGTCGACGCTGGACGCCGGACGAGGATGTCGCCGGGTGGCGCAACCCCCTCCCTGCCTTCGGGTCCTGCGGCATCGTCATTCTCGGGCTGATGCTCTCCTGCGCCTGGCCCTGGGATGATGCTGGCTGGAGATCCTATCGCTGGACCGAGGGATATTCACAGCTGGCCGCCATTGCCGACTACCTGTTGCTGCTTGCCTTGCTCGGCAGTGCAGTGGCGCTGGCCGTCCTCGCGGCCGTGCAAAAGGGCCGCGACCGGCTATGGCTCGGCGTGTTCCCGGTGGTGGTCCTGACGGGGTACCTGCTCGCCGCTTTCGTTCAAGCCGAGGAGCCGGCGGTGCTGCTCGTCAACCTCTACCTGCTGGTCATGGGCATTGCCCTCGGCGTGGCCGGCATCCGCAACGCCCGGCTCGGCCTGGTCAACGCTGGCATGCTGGTCGTCTGCTCGTTGATCCTCCTGCGCTTCTTCGACAGCGACTTCAGCTTCGTCGCCCGCGGCATCGCCTTCATCATCCTCGGGGCGGGTTTCTTCGGGGCGAACCTGGTGGCGGGGAGAAGGCTGAAGGGGAGAAGGATGAAGGATGATGGATGAGGGTGGATTCATGAACAGCAGCCGATTCATTTCTGCCGCCCCTTCAGGGCTCTGGGCACGGTGGACGCAGGTGACCCAGGGCTCACGCCCTGGGCTAGACTCTGCCGCCCCGTTGGGGCTCAATGCGGCAACGGAGTCCTGCTGCCCACGTGGCGGCGCCTTGGCCGTGTCGTGCCCGCAGACAGTGTGTCATACGCCTTCCCTCTTGAGTCCTGAAGGGACGGCAATCCTTAGCCCAGGGCGTGAGCCCTGGGTTTGCGCCCCTCCCAACATCGACCAGAGTCCTGAAGGGACGGCAGAACCCAATCCCTCGGCTCTCTCTTTGTCCTCACTGGTTAGACTGAAGGCTGAAGGCTAAAGGGGGGAGGATGTGGAACCGAAGAGGGTCATGAAAAACAGAAAGCGGAGAAAAATAAAGAGATTTACGGGTTGACGTCCCAACTGCGCCGGGCGGCGGTATCGGTGCCCTCGAACATCGTCGAGGGATGCGCGAGAGAAAGCCAATCCGAATATCTGCGATTCCTTGATATAGCGTTCGGGTCCTTGAGAGAATTGCATTATCAATTTGGGTTGGCCAAGAGGCTCGGATTCACCGTCGAATCAAGTGCCGACGACCACATCGCCAAAATCATCGAGGCCGAAAAAGTTCTAAACGCCCTAATCAATTCACTTCGCAAATCCTAGTTTCCCTTAGCCTTCAGCCTTCAGCCCTCAGCCCTCAGCCTTTAACCGATAAGGATTTCCCCATGAACCCATTGCTTGCCATCGGCCTCTTTGCCGTTGTTGCCGCCGCGCAGCTGGCGGTTCCGGCCGGGATGATCGTGCGCCGGGAGATCGTCCTGCGCGAGGGCGAGGCCTTCAAGTTCCGCACGGCTCCGGTCGATCCGTACGACGCCTTCCGCGGACGCTATGTGGCGTTGCGCCTCGACACCGGCAACGGCGAGAATGAAGGTGGCTTCGGGTTTCGCGGCGTGCCCGCCGATCCCGGCCAGACCTATCGTCGCGGCCAGAAGGTCCATGCCCGCATCGAGGTCGGCGACAACGGCTTTGCGAAACTCGCAAAGGTCACCCGCATTCCCCCGTCCGATGCCCCGTGGCTGACCGCCCGGGTCGGCTATTCGTACGGCGACAACGAAGTCAACCTCGAACTGCCTTTCGATCGCTACTACATGGACGAAGGCCTGGCCCCAGAGGCCGAGCAGGCCTACAACCGGCTGTCCCGCCGCGACGTTCGCAACACCTGGGTCACGGTGCGGGTGCATCGCGGACATGCCGTCCTCGAGGAGCTGTACTTGGATGGCTTGCCGGTGCGCGAATATCTCGCGAACCCGCCGCCTGAGGCGACAGAAGAGGCGGAGGGGGAACCGGATCCGGCTCCCGACACACCATGAAACGGCGTTGGCGACTGTCCATTGCCCTGTTGGGGGCGTTGGCTTGTGGGGGCTGGGCGGTGATTGCCGCGCCCGGGACTTGGCGGATGAGTCCGGACCCCACCGTCGACCGGGGCGAGACAGTCGTGCTGCTCCACGGCATGGGGCGGACCCGGCTGAGCATGCTCGAACTGGGTCAAGCACTCCGCAAGGACGGATATCGGGTAGTCCTCTATGGCTATCCCTCGACCCGGCGCAACATCGCCGTCCACGGTGCGAAATTCGCAAAATTCCTTGCCGCGGAAGTTTTTCCGGGCGCCTCTGCAGGGTCGGTGCATCTGGCGGGACACAGCCTCGGGGCCATCGTCATCCGCCAGGCGCTGGGGGTAGATCCGCCGTCCGCAGTGGGCCGGATCGTCATGTATGCGCCGCCGAACCAGGGGTCGCGCACGGCCGATCGGCTCTCCCGGTGGTGGATCTGCCGCTGGCTGCTGCGCCCGCTGCCGGAGCTCTCCACCGCACCGGACGCCTACGTCCACCGGGTGCCGGTGCCGCAGGTCGACATCGGCATCATCGTCGGCCGCGACGACGGCAAGGTGGATGCCGATCTCTCCCACCTTCCCGGCAACACGGAGGCCGATCATCGGATCGTCCCCGCCTACCACAGCTTCTTGATGAACCGCGCCGACGTCCAGGCTGCGACCTGCCGATTCCTCCGCCGGGAGACCATGGGGAAACAGGATCGCCAATGAATTGGCATACCAACCCTCAACACGCCCAATGTCCGAATCTCAATGAACTTATCGCAATTCATTCACCCTTGCCGGGCTGCTGAAGCCAGGCCTCGGCGCGGCGCCAGGCCCAGCAGATTTGGGCGACCGTGACGAAATAGGACGCGGGAACGCGATGCCGGGCGACGGCGAAGACGGCCAGGGCCGTGGGACTGCCGCCCAGTCCCATCGGGCCGATCTCGAGGCGATTGATGTCGGCCAGGAGCCGGGCCTCGAAGTCGGCCAGGACGACGTCCGGATTCGGCTCGCCGATGCGACGGAAGAGGGCGTCCTTGGCGGCGGCCCAGCCGCCAGCGCGGTCGCCGCCGAGGCAGACGGCGACGCCGCCAGGCGGACAGCCCTTGCCCTGGGCATCGCAGACGGCGTCGAGAACGCAACGGCGCACCCCATCAAGGGTGCGCTCAGCCCCGAGGCGGTCGTCCGGCAAGGAGTACTGGCGTCCGACATTCTCGCTGCCGCCGCCCTTCAGCAGCAGGCGCACGCGAATGCGGGCGGGGTCGACGGCCTCCTCCCAATGGATGGCGGGCGAGCCTGGGCCGAGGTTGTCGCCGGAATTGCGCCCGGTAACGGCGCAGACGGCATTGGCGCGCAGCAGGCCGTCACGGGTGGCCTGACGAATCGCCCCGTGAAGCGCGTCCGTGAAGGCCGTGTGGTCGAGGGACGCCGGGGCCGCGACCCGGAAGGTCAGTGAGCCGGTGTCCTGGCAGAGCGGCCGGCGCCGTTCGCGGGCCAGCCGCGCATTCTCCAGGATGGCGTCGAGCTGTCCGGCCTCCCGGCTGCCCTCAGCAGCCTTCGCGCGCGCGTTGCGTATGGACTCGGCGACGTCGTCCGGCAAGACGCAGGACGCC